>NZ_MPOR01000044.1:0-41596 GCF_001896155.1 Pseudomonas sp. FSL W5-0203 | reverse complement strand
GCGCCATCCATGGCGCGGGGCGGCTAAACCGGCATCCCTGCCGGTTTACCCCCCAAATCCCTGTCGAATTCCGGCCAGCGTGGTTTGACGGGGCGCCTAACATCAAGATCAAAAGCAGATCAAGATCACAAGCAGATCAAGAGCGACTCGCTTCGCATCGTGGTTACCGTCAAGGCCGTGACGCTTGGCGTTCGGTCTTGCATCCAGTCATTTCAACAGCGTTTCAACACATATATCCATGGAACGCTGCTGCGTCTGCTCATACAACTGCAGCTCATCAATCGTGCTGCGCCCCAGCGCCTGCTCGAAGGCTGCCCGGTTGGAGTTGCCCGCGTAGTGACCCTGCGCCCCATCCCCCAGGTTTGACTGGAAGATTCCCGCCGCACTGACCGGCAGAAAATCCTCGTACACCAGCGGTTCCAACGCCACATGACCGGCGTTGACCAGCGTCTGCAACGTGCGTGGCTGGTCTACCTGGCCGCGTGCCGCCAAGCCCTTGTCGGTGACGAAGTAGCGAAAATACGCCAAGCCCTGCTCACGCATTTGCGGGTAGTTATCGGGGAAGGCATGGAAGTGCTGTTCCATCAATTGCACATAGCGTTCGGCGTTGGCTTCATTGGGGAATGTGCCGAGTTCGTCGCGGGCGGCGTTCAGCAGTTGGTCGTACAGGGCGCGACCTTTAGGCGTAAGCGCGACGCCGCGTTGTTCGATTTCGCCGAAGCGCGCGCTGTGGCTGCCGTGGGCATCGGTGAAGGCGATGGGTTCGTCCAAGGCCTTGAAGCTGGTCTGGCGTAGTAGGATCGGGCACTGGCGCCGAGGTGGGCCTTCGATCACGGCTTTGGGGGTGATGCCTTTGCCAGGCATCGCCGCCTGCACCTGGTCGATGTCCAGGGTGCGTGGCGTCAGGTGGTTGATGTGCGGGCCTTTGAACGCGACGACGTCGGCGATCAGGCGGTGCTGGTCGCTCAGTTGCTGATATTGGGCGCCGGTGACCGTGGCAGTGTGGTGCCAGCGGAACGTCTCCAGGGCCTGGCGGATAAAGGCCTCGGCATCGCTGGCATTCAAGCCGCCTTGGGTCTCTGCCTGGTCGATCAATGCCAACGCCTCGGCGGTAAAGATCGAGCGTTTGGCCAGGGCGCTTTCGGCGAAGGCACGCAGGTCGGGGTTTTCGATCAGTTCCAGGCGCAGCAATGAGGTGAACACGCGAAACGGGCTGGTTTGCAGCGCATGTTCATGCACGGCGCGAAAGGCGGTGGAGTGAACAGGCACGCCAGCGGGGGTGAGGTCGTAGTAGCCCACCGGTTGCATGCCCATCACCGCGAATAAACGGCTGATGGTTGCCAGTTCCGCAGCGGTGCCCAGGCGGATGGCGCCGTGGCGTTCCATGTCCAGGCGCTGGATTTCGCCGGTACGTTGCAGTTGATGCGCCAGGCCCGGTTCGCTGTCGAGCACGCGGGCATTGGTCTGGGCCACCAGCTCAAGCAGCGCGCCGTACAAGGGCACTTCATCTCGATACATGTCGGACATGGCCTTGGAAAAGCCCTTGCGGATCTCGTCGGGGCTGACATGGGCGGTGGCGTGCATAGAAAAATTCCTGATGACTGGAGCGATGATCGTGGCCTTTGCCCGATTTTGTTGAGCGGCCGGCCGGCTTGCAAACGAAGATTCCTCTGGACTTCATTCTGCAAATGAATGAGTTGACCTTGCGTCCAAGTCTTCATGTGCATGCGGGCGTCATTGCGCTCTACACTGCGCCTCACTGTGTAGGTGAAGGAGGACCCGATGACGGCCAAACCCGCAACCAACCTGCTGGGCACCATTGAAGCCCAGCGCCTGGCAACGCAACACGCCGAACGTTGGCGCGAGTGGGGGCCGTACCTGAGTGAACGCCAGTGGGGCACGGTGCGCGAAGACTACAGCGCCGACGGTGACGCCTGGGCCTACTTCCCTCATGAACACGCTCGCAGCCGCGCCTATCGATGGGGCGAGGACGGGTTGGCCGGTTTCAGTGACAAGGCCCAACGCTGGTGCCTGGGCCTGGCGCTGTGGAACGAGCGCGATGCAATCCTCAAGGAGCGTCTGTTCGGCCTCGACAACGCCGAAGGCAACCACGGTGAAGACGTCAAGGAGCTGTACTTTTTCGTCGATGGCGTACCAAGCCATGCCTACATGCGCATGCTCTACAAATACCCCCATGCGGCGTTTCCCTACGCCGACCTGATCGCCGAAAACGCCCGTCGTGGGCTGGATGATGCCGAGTATGAAATCCTTGATACCGGTGTGTTTGCAGATAACCATTACTGCGATGTCAGTGTCGAATACGCCAAGCATCAACCCGACGATATTTTCATGCGCGTCACCGTGCATAACCGTTCGGACCAACCCACACGCCTGCAGGTGCTGCCCCAGCTCTGGGCGCGTAATGACTGGAGCTGGACCTTCGATGCACCCAAGCCCAGCTTGAGGCTGGACGGCGAGCGGATTCTGGCGCTTCATCATGAACTCGATGATCGCCACCTCAGTGCCTGGGGCCAGGACGGGTTGCAGTGGCTGTTCTGCGAAAACCAAACCAATCGGCCCAAACTGGACGGGCAACCGGCGCCGGGGCCATTCAAGGATGGCATTAACGATTACGTGGTGGGCGCGGTTGAGTCGGCCGTTCGCCGGGACGCCGGTACCAAGGTGGCCGCGCATTTCACCCTTGAGCTGGCAGGCCAGGAAAGCAAAACCCTTTACCTGCGTTTTGCGCCGGTGGGCGCGCCCGATGTCAATGCGCGCAAACTGTTCGAACAGCGCCGCCAGGAGGCCGATGACTTCTACTCGGTGTTGCAACAGGGCCTTGCCGATGACGATGCGCGCACTGTACAACGCCAGGCCCTGGCCGGCCTGCTGTGGTCCAAGCAGCTGTACTATTTCGACGTGAACCAGTGGCTTGACGGCGACCCGGCCCAGCCCGCGCCACCGCCCGAGCGCCTGCATATCCGCAATACTCATTGGCGGCACCTGTGCAACTTCGACATCCTGTCGATGCCAGACACCTGGGAATACCCGTGGTACGCCTCCTGGGATCAAGGCTTCCAGGCGGTGGCCATCGCGCTGATCGACCCTGGTTACGCCAAGCAACAGTTGTTGTTGCTGGTAAAGGACCGCTTCATGCACCCCAACGGCCAATTGCCGGCCTACGAATGGCGCTTTGACGACGCCAACCCGCCCGTGCATGCCTGGGCCAGCTGGCGCGTATATCAGCAGGACAAGGCGCTGACCGGCGTGGGCGATATGGATTTCCTGGAGCGGATCTTTCACAAGCTGCTGTTGAATTTTTCTTGGTGGGTCAACCGCAAGGACGCCGAGGGCCGCAACCTGTTCCAGGGCGGTTTTCTGGGCCTGGACAATATTGCCTTGTTCGACCGCTCGGCCCCGTTGCCGACGGGTTACCAGTTGGACCAGGCCGACGGCACCGCCTGGGTGGCGGCCTATGCCCTGGACCTGATGCGCATCGGCCTGGAGTTGGCCAAGCGTAATGGGGTGTACGTGGATATTGCTGTGAAGTTTTTCGAGCATTTCCTCTACATCGCCGGCGCTATTAACCGCGTCGATGACAGCGCCGAAGGCTTGTGGGATGAGCAGGACCAGTTTTTCTATGACGTGCTGCACCGCCCTGATGGCCAGAGCGAGCCGGTGCGCCTGCGCTCCATCGTCGGGTTAATGCCGCTGTTCGCGGTGCTGGTGCTGGAGCAGCGCGAGCATGAAGGCTTGGAGGGCTTGCGCGAGCGCCTGCTGGGCTTTATGCATCATCGGCCGGACCTGGCCAAGCTGGTTTCGCGCTGGACCGAGCCGGGGCAGGGCAACCGCCTGTTGCTGGCGCTGCTGCGCGGTGAACGCACCAAGGATTTGCTGCGGCGCATGCTGGATGATCAGGAGTTCTTGTCGGCCTTTGGCGTGCGCGCCCTGTCCAAGGCGTTCGCCGAGCAGCCCCTGGCGTTGAAGATGAATGGCGACACCTTGTGCGCCAGTTACCAGCCCGGTGAATCCGACTCACGCTTGTACGGCGGCAACTCCAATTGGCGCGGGCCACTGTGGATGCCGGTCAATTACATGCTGATTGAATCGTTGCGCGAGTTTCACCGCTACTACGCCGATAACTTTTCCGTGGAGTACCCGGCGGGCAGTGGGTATCTGGCGTCTCTGGAGGAGGTGGCTGACAGCCTCAGCGAGCGGCTGACGCGGTTGTTTCTAAGAGATGAAAACGGGGTGCGGCCGTCGATGGCGGGCTATGCACAGTTGCAGGAGGACCCGGCCAGTCGTGACCTGGTGTTGTTCCATGAGTATTTTCATGGAGAGACAGGGCGAGGGCTGGGGGCTTCACACCAGACCGGGTGGAGCGCGTTGGTGGCGTTACTGCTGCAACCCAAAAACTGAGCAACCTTGCGGATGTGCTTTTCTGTGGGAGCTGGCTTGCCTGCGATACAGGCACCGCGTTGCGTCCGGCAAATGGAGTAGATGCCATCGCAGGCAAGCCAGCTCCCACAAGGGATCTTCATTCTCCGCGAGAATGCAGGCAAAAAAATCCCGCCGGGGAGGCGGGATCAGGATTCAGGGTTACCCGTGAATCAGGAAGGGAACAGCTCGCTCAGCTTCATCGCCAGCATCATGTCGCCTTCGGTGCGCAGCTTGCCGCCCATGAACGCCTGCATGCCGTCGGTGGAGCCGTCGACGATGCCTTCCAGGGTCTCGCTGTCCATCACCAGGGTGACCTGAGCGTCAGGGTTTTCGCCTTCTTTGAGTTCGCAGGTCTTGTCCTTGACCACCAGCGAGAAATTCTTGGTGTCGTCGATACGGAAACCGAACACCAGGTCCAAGCCTTCGGCAGCGCTTGGGTTGAATTTGGCTTTCATTGCTTCTACGGCTTTAGCTACGTCAGTCATGGTTTCGATCCTTAAGGGTAGAGTCCAGTGACCTTGGGGTCACGGTTGGCCACAGTTCATCGGAAAGTGATGAGCTGCGGCGCCTTCAACAGTTGCAAGTGGGCGTGACTGTTGAAGGAAGCCAGTGCCACCTCGCGACCACGGAACTTGAGTTGGTTGAGCGAGGTGTTAACAATTTGCCAGTTCATTTCGAAGGCCTGGGCGGCAGGCATTCGGGTAATCAGGTGGAGCAGGGCGGTGATGGTGCCGCCGGAGGTGAATACGGCGATTTTGTCGGTGTGGTTCGCGGCTTCCAGGATACGCTGCAAGCCACCCTGGACCCGCTCGACAAACCCCAGCCAGCTTTCCAGCCCTGGTGGGTCATAGGTGCCGGCCAGCCAGCGCTCGATGATCAGGGCGAAAATGCGTTGGAACTCGCTGCGGTTCTGCGGGCCGTTGCGCAGGATGTGCACGGCATCCGGTTCACTGCTGAGCAGGTCGGGCAACAGGCCGCGAATGATCGCTTCGCCGTCGAACTCGTTGAACGCGCTATCTGTTTCCAGCGCCGGAACCGGCAAGCCCAAGGCGCTGTACTGATCGAACGTGGCGCTGGCAGTGTGCTGCTGGCGACGCAGGTCGCCGGCGATGCAGCGGTCAAACGCAATGCCCAGGTCTGCCAGGTGGCGACCGAGCACTTGCGCTTGTTCCACGCCAACGGGCGAGAGGACGTCATAGTCGTCTGCACCGAAGGAGGCCTGGCCATGTCGAATCAGATAAATGCTGCCCACGTCCGTTTTCCCGGTACGTTGAAAGTCTGGCGAGGTTATGAGGATGCCTGCGAGCTGTCAATGAAAAAACATACGCTTGTTTTAAAAGCGCGTTGGAGCCCGCCTGCTGGCGGTTTGATCACTGGCTCCTTCGCAGTGGCGTCGGTATGCTGGGGCCATCCGCGCCCGGCGCAGTGCATTTTTTAAGGAGACATATGGATTTTTTGGCCGAATACGCGAGCTTTCTGGCGAAGACCGTCACCCTGGTGGTCGCTATTCTGGTGGTACTGATCAGCTTTGCAGCACTGCGCAGCAAAGGTCGTCGTAAGTCCGCCGGCCAATTGCAGGTCAGCAAGCTGAATGATTTCTACAAGGGCCTGCGCGAGCGCCTGGAGTCGAGCCTGCTCGACAAGGACCAGCTCAAGGCTCTGCGCAAGTCCGAAAGCAAAGCCGAAAAGAAGAAAGACAAGAAGAAGCCCGAGCCCAAGCCGAGGGTATTCGTGCTGGATTTCGACGGTGACATCAAGGCCTCGGCCACCGAAAGCCTGCGCCATGAAATCACCGCACTGCTGAGCCTGGCCACGCCCAAGGATGAAGTGGTGCTGCGCCTGGAAAGCGGCGGCGGCATGGTGCACAGCTATGGCCTGGCCTCTTCGCAACTGGCGCGTATCCGCCAGGCCGGCGTGCCGTTGACCGTGTGCATCGACAAAGTGGCGGCCAGCGGCGGCTACATGATGGCCTGCATCGGCGAGAAGATCATCAGTGCACCCTTCGCCATCCTCGGTTCCATTGGCGTGGTGGCGCAGTTGCCCAACGTCAATCGCCTGCTTAAAAAGCACGACATCGACTTTGAAGTGCTGACCGCCGGTGAATACAAGCGCACGCTCACAGTGTTCGGCGAGAACACCGAGAAGGGCCGGGAGAAGTTCCAGGAAGACCTGGACATCACCCATCAGCTGTTCAAGAACTTCGTCTCGCGTTACCGCCCGCAGTTGGCGATTGACGAGGTGGCCACCGGTGAAGTGTGGTTGGGCGTCGCTGCCCTCGACAAGCAACTGGTCGATGAGCTGCAAACCAGCGACGAATACCTGGCTACCAAGGCCAAGACCGCCGAAGTGTTCCACTTGCACTATGCCGAGCGTAAGAGCCTGCAAGAGCGCGTGGGCCTGGCGGCCAGCGGTTCGGTGGACCGGGTGCTGTTGACCTGGTGGAGCCGCTTGACCCAGCAGCGGTTCTGGTAAGCCAGTACTGAAAACCAGGTAATCCCTTGTGGGAGCGGGCTTGCTCGCGAATGCGGTATATCAGTCAATAGATTTGCTGGCTGACACTCCGCATTCGCGAGCAAGCCCGCTCCCACATTGGTTTTCGGTCATGTCAGGTTAAACGGGGTTTAATCGAGTCCGCCAACTGCGTAAGGATCAGGCAGCACGACACGGCCCCGGCATCCAGAACGCCGAGGGAGCGCTCACCCAAACGACTGGCCCGGCCAATCTTGGCCACCAGGTCCTTGGTCGAATCCCGCCCTTGGGAGGCGGCCGTTTTCATCGCATCGAGCGCATCGCTGAAAGAACGCCCCGACGCCTGCGCCCGTTCAAAGGCTTCTACCGCCGGAATCAATGTATCCATCAAGCACTTGTCGCCCACGCCCGCTTCGGTGATGTCCTGCAGCGAGGTCAAGCCGCCGCGCAGCAGGCGGGCGAAGGTGGCGACGTCGATGTCTTCACTGCCGCGCACTTCGTCGGCCATGCCGATAAACAGGCTGCCATACAAGGGCCCCATGGAGCCGCCGATGCCTTCCATCAGGCTCAGGGTCAGTTCATCCAGAGCTTCGGCCAGGGTCAGTTGGCGGCCTTCGATCGTGCGGCCGCAATGGGCAAAGCCTTTGGCCATGTTGATGCCATGGTCGCCATCGCCTATAGCGCCGTCGACTTCGCTGAGGTACTCCCGGTTGGCCACGATCACGCTGACCAGGTCGGCGACGATGGCGCTACCCTCATGGGTGGAAAAATGCTGGCTCATGGTTCACTCCGCCTGGGTCATGCCGATGGAGCGGCAGGGTTGGTCGATCAGGGTTTTCAGCTCGGCGTCGAGGCCGAGCAGGGTCAAGGTCACGCCCATCATCTCCAGGGAAGTGAAGTAGTTGCCCACGTAGCAACGGTGAATCTTCAAACCTTTGGCCTTGAGCTGTTTTTCCACCTCGGCGTAGAAAATATACAACTCCATCACCGGGGTGGCGCCGAGGCCAGAGACCAGCACCACCACGCTGTCGTCCTGGCTGAAATCGCGGTCGGCGAGGATCGGCGCCAGCATGCGCTCGGCCATGGCGGCGGCCGGTTCAATCGGGATGACTTCGATGCCCGGCTCGCCATGATGGCCAATACCTAATTCCATCTGCCCGTCGGGAATCTGGAAGTTCGGCTTGCCCACCGCGGCGATGGTGCAGGGCGTAAGGCCGATACCAATCGAGCGGCAGTGGTCGACGGTTTTCTGCGCCACCCGAATCACGCCGTCCAGGTCGTAATGCTGGGCAGCGGCGGCACCGCCGATCTTCCACATGAAGATCTCCCCGGCTACACCGCGACGCTTGGCGATGTCGGCCTTGGGCGCGGACGCCACGTCGTCGTTGGCGACCACCGTGCGGATGCGCATGTCTTTGCTGGCGGCCATTTTCATCGCCAGCTTCACGTTCATGTTGTCGCCCGCGTAGTTGCCATACAGGCATGCCACGCCAGCACCATGGTCGGCAGCGCGGAAGGCGTCGAAAAAGCTTTTGGCGGTGGGCGAGGAAAAAATCTCGCCGACGGCCACCGCATCCACCAGGCCTGGGCCTACATAACCGAGGAACGCCGGCTCATGCCCGGAGCCGCCGCCGGTGACAATGCCAACGAGGCCCTGGGCTGAGGGCTTGGCCTTGACGATGACCCGTGGGTTGCTTTCGTACTGGCGCAGCTCGGGGTGCGCGACCAGGATGCCGCGCAGCATGTCTTCGACCACTTGGTCGGGATCGTTGATGACTCGATTCATAACGCGGGTTCCTGTGTTCTTGTTCTAAGGGGCGGCACTATTCCACTGTGGGAGCTGGCTTGCCTGCGATGGCGGTGTGTCAGCTGGGGATTTTTTACTGATGCACCGTCATCGCAGGCAAGCCAGCTCCCACAGGGTTTTGTGTTGTTACTCAGATCAGGGTTCGAGCACAACCTTCAGCGACTTGTCGCCGCGCTCCATCACTGCAAACGCTTCCTTGAAATCCGCCAGCGCAAACTTGTGGGTCACCACGTCGCGCATGTCGATCTTGCGGTTGCCGATAAAGTCGATGGCCCTTGGGTACATATATGGTCCCAGGTGTGAGCCGAGGATATCCAGCTCCTTGCGATCGCCAATGATCGACCAGTCCACCGTGGCCTCGTCATTGAACACGCTGAATTCGACAAAGCGTCCCAGCTTGCGCAGCATCGCCAGGCCCTGGTTCACCGCCTTGTGGTGCCCGGTGGCTTCGATATAGATGTCGCAGCCGTAGCCATCGGTGATTTCGCGGATTTTCGCCAGCACATCCACCTCGGCCGGGTTCCACACTTCATCGGCGCCCAGGCGCAGGGCGAGGGCGGCGCGTTCGGGTTTCATGTCCAGCACGATGAGTTTTTTCGGGTTGCGCAACCGCACCGCGCCGATGATGCCCAGGCCCAGGGTGCCGGCGCCGGCGACCACCACGATGTCGTCATGGTCGACATTGGCGCGTTCCGCCGCGTGCAGCGAGCAGGCCAAGGGTTCGATCAGGATCGCTTCATCGGGGGCGATGGATTCCGGTACTTTGTGGATGATGCCTTCCTTGGTGAAGATCATGTATTGGGCCATGGCGCCCTGCACATTGTTCTGGAAGCCATACAGGTCGTGCTTCTGGCACATCCAGTACTGGCCGTGGTTGCAAAAGCGGCAGCCCCAGCACGGCACGATCTGCTCGGAGATCACCCGGTCGCCCACGGCCACGCCGCGCTTCTCGGCGCCTGGGCCAAGGGCGACCACGCGGCACACGAACTCATGCCCGGGGATCATCGGTGGCTTCACGTAGCGCGGTTGTTCGGCATCGCCCCAGAACGACGGCGCGCCGCGATAGGTGTTGATATCGCCCATGCAAATGCCGCACAGCTCGACTTTGGTCAGGATCTCGTCGGGGCCGGGGGTGGGCACGTCGACGGTTTCCAGGCGGTAGTCTTCCGGGCCGTGGCAGACCACAGCCTGCATGGTTTTCGGGATGCTCGGGGCGAGTTGTTCAGGTGTGCGTTCGGTGACAGTGGACATGACAAAACCTCACGACATAACGATGAATTACTGAATGCTGTAACCGCCGTCGATCACCATGTTGGCGCCGGTGATCATCTGCGCGGCATCGCTGAGCAGGTACAGCGCCAGCCCGGCGATTTCTTCCGGCTGGGCAAAGCGACCTGCCGGGATCTGCAATTTGGCCCGCTCACCCACCTCGCCGGCCCAGGCTTTTTTACCCAGGGCGGTTTCGACGATGGTGGGGGAGATGGCGTTGACGTTGATCTGCGGCGCCCACTCCATGGCCAATACCTTGGTCATGCCGACGATGGCGGCTTTGCTGGCGCAGTAGGCAACGTGACGGTCCAGGCCAACCACGGCGGCCTGGGACGCCAGGTTGACGATGCGCCCGCTGCCTTGGGCAAGCATATGTCTGGCACAGGCCTGGGCCATGAAAAAGCTGGCCTTGAGGTTGATGTCCAGGGTGGTGTCCCAGGCGCTTTCGCTGACCTCGATGGCCTTGTCCAGCAGCACCACGCCTGCGCTGTTGATCAGGTAATCCAGGCGCTGGAAATGTGCGAACACCTTGTCGACGGTCGGTTGTATCTGGTCGATCTTCCCGAGGTCGACGGCAATGCCCAGGTGCCCGGCACCCAGGCTGGCGGCCACCTCAACCACGGCCGGATCGCGGTCCAGCAGCGCCACCCTTGCGCCGCGTTCCGCCAGCAAGGTGGCGCAGGCCAGGCCGATGCCGGCGGCGCCACCGGTGATCACCGCGCAACGGCCGCTGAGGTCGAAGGCTTGGTTCCAGAAACCAGACATGAATGACTCCCGATACAGATCAAAAGGTAGAACTCGGTCCAATGTGGGAGCTGGCTTGCCTGCGATTGCATCAACCCGGTCTACCTGATGCACCGAGGTGCCTGCATCGCAGGCAAGCCAGCTCCCACAGTTGACTGTGTTTCAAGCCACTGACTACTTACCGCCGCTGACTTGCTTGTACAGCGCATCCGCATTGGCATTGGTCACCGGCACCCAGGGCAGGATGTAGTTCTTGGCTGTGCCGTCGGCCCATTTCACGTCCTTGGCGTAGCGCTCCCAGATCACCGATTGCGGCTTGTAGTCCTCGCCTGCCAGGGCGCGCAGGGCCACGTCCAGTGCGCCTTGGGATTGGGCCTGGGCATCCTGGAGGAAGGTGGTGACTTCGTCCTTTTTCGCCGCCTGGATCGCATCCGGCATGCCGTCGATAGAGGTAACGGGCACATCCTTGGCGGTGAGGCCATGGGACTTCAAGGCTTGCACGGCGCCCAGGGCCATGTCGTCGTTCTGAGCGATCACGCCATTGATGCCCTTGGGGTGGGCGTTGAGCCAGTCTTCGGTGAGGGTCATGGCCTGGGCGCGGTCCCAGTTGGCGGTTTTCTTTTCGATGATCTTGATGTCCGGGTGTTTGCCCAGCACTTCCAGCTCGCCTTTTTCCCGGTCGATCTGCGCCGACTGGCCAATCGGGCCCTGGATGATCACCACGTTGCCCTTGCCGTTGAGCTTGTCGACCATGGCCTGGGCCTGCAGGCGGCCGCCTTCCACGTCGTCGTTACCCACATACGGCACGCTGGCATCGGCTACTTTCGTATTGGAGGCGATGACCACCACGTCGTTGCTCATGGCGGCCTTGACGGTGCCGACGCCGGCCTTGGTATCAATCGGCACGAACAGAATCGCGTCGTAGCGTTGGGTCACCATGTTTTCGATCTGGTTGTTCTGGGTCAGGGCGTCGTAATTGCCGTCGAACACGGTCAACTGCACGGTGCCATCCTTGACGGCCGGATGCTCCTTGAGCTCACGAACCCAGTTCTGCATGAACTGCCCCTTGAGGCCATAGACGGCTGCGCCGATCTTGTAGGTCTTGCCGTCGGCGGCCAGGGCGATACTGCTGGCGAGCAGGGAGAGGGCCGCCGCGGCGGCCAGGGTGGTACCCAGTTTCATAAGTAGAACTCCGGTTATTGTTATGGGTCGTTCTTCAGCGTTTCTTCTTGCGCCACACGTCGATCAGTACTGCGAACACAATGATCAGGCCCTTGGCGACCTGCTGGTAATAGGAGGACACGCCGAGCAGGTTCAGGCCGTTGTTGATCACGCCGATCAACAGGGCCCCGAACAAGGTGCCGACAATGCTGCCGGTACCGCCCGACAGGCTGGTGCCGCCGATCACCACCGCGGCAATCGCGTCCAGCTCATAGGAAACCCCGGCCTGGGGCAGGGCAGAGGTAGTGCGTGCCGACAGCACCACGCCGGCCAACCCGGCGAGCAGGCCCGAGACCACGTACACCGAGAACATCACCTTGCGCACGCCAATGCCGGAGGTGCGTGCGCTTTTTTCATTGCCGCCCACCGCATACACATAACGGCCGTAGGTGGTGTAGCGCAGCACCATCCAGAAAATAAGCGCGACCACGGCGAAGATGATGATCGGCACGCCCACCGGGCCGACCTTGCCGATGCCCAGGGCCAGGTAGGCGTCGGGCAGGTCGGTGATCGGGCTGCCGTCGTTGAGAATAAAGGTCATGCCCCGCGCGATGCTGAGCATGCCGAGGGTGGCCACGAACGGCGGGATCGACAGGTTGGCGATCATGAAACCATTGACCACCCCGAGCATCGCGCCGGCAAACATCCCTGCGCTGACCGCCGCCAACAGGCCATAACCCTGGGTGGCGACCATGGCGCTGCACAACCCGGCGAACGCCAGGATCGACCCCACCGACAGGTCGATACCCTTGGTCAGGATCACATAGGTCATGCCCACGGCGAGAATGCCGTTGATGGAGGTCTGGCGCAGGATGTCCATCCAGTTGCGCCAGGTCATGAAGTACTCACTGGAAAACGCCATCACCACGCACAGCAGGATAAACACCAGCGGCAGGCCGAAGCGGTCGAGGGACAGGCGCAGGCGGTTGCGCGGCGCGGCGGTAACGGGGGCAACGATGGTTTTGGCATTCATGAGGCAAGACTCAACAAGGCTTCCTGGGAAAGGGCGGTGTCGGTGCTGATAGTGACCAGCCGGCCACCTTTGAAGACGGCGATGCGGTCGCTCAAGTGCAGCAGTTCCGGTGCTTCTGACGACACCACAATGGCTGCGCCACCGGCCCGCACAAACTGGTCGAGCAGGTGGTAGATCTCCTGTTTGGCGCCTTCGTCGATGCCGCGGGTGGGTTCATCGCAGAGCAGGCACACCGGTTCCGTGGACAGGCATTTGGCGAGCACCACCTTTTGCTGGTTGCCGCCGCTCATGGACGCCACCGGCAGCTCCAGGGAACTGGTCTTGATCTGCAGGCGCTTGACCATCTCCTCGGCCAGTTGCGCCTCTTTGCGTGCGTTGATCAGCGACCAACTCGACAAGCGCTTATAGGCCGACAGTGCAATGTTCGACAGGATGCTGCCGGTCAGCACCAGGCCGCTGTCCTTGCGGTCTTCGGTGACCAGCGACATGCCGGCGTCGATGGTCGCCTTGGGCTGCCCGATGGGCATGGGCTTGCCTTGCAAGGTAACGCTGCCGGCATCCGCCACGGTCAGGCCGTAGATGCAATTGAGGAATTCACTGCGCCCGGAGCCCATCAACCCATAAATGCCGAGGATCTCGCCACGGCGCAGTTGCAGGCTGATGTCGTGGAACTCACCGTTGCGGCTCAGGTGGTCGACCTGCAGGCAGGTGCTGGCCGCGCATTCGCGGCCCACCTTGTGGTCGATGCGCGTCAGTTCCTGGCCGACAATGCCGCGCACCAGGTGGTCGCGGTCGATATCGGCCATGCGCCCGCTTTCCACAAAGGCGCCATCACGGAAGATGCTGTAGTCATCGGCGATCTGCGCCAGTTCGCTCAGTCGATGGGACACGTACACGATGCCGGCACCGCGTGCGGTAAGGCGGCGAATCGCCTTGAACAGGGTTTCGGCCTCGCGCTCGCCGATGGCCGAGGTGGGCTCGTCCATGATCATCACCTGGCAGTCATGGCTGAACGCCTTGGCGATTTCCACCAGTTGCATCTGCGCCACGCTCAAGCGGTGCATGGGGCTGGTGGCGTCGACGTCGAACTCCAGGCTTTCGAGCAGTTCGCGGGTGCGGCGATTGAGGGCCTTGCTGTCGACGATGCAACCGGCGCGGCGCGGTTCGCGGCCCAGCCAGATGTTTTCGGCGACGGTCATGTAGGGGATGGGTTCGAGCTCCTGGGTGATCATTGCGATCCCCGCGGCCAAGGCTTCACTCGGGCGATTGAACTGCACCGGTGCGCCGTTGAGCACAATGCTGCCGGCGTCACGCTGGGTGATGCCCATCAGGATGCTCAGGAAGGTCGACTTGCCGGCACCGTTGCCGCCGCACAGGGCGTGGACGCTGCCGGCGCGCAGAGAAAGGCGCCCGTCGCGCAGGGCTGGCACCCCGGCGTAAGCCTTGGCGACATGTTCAGCCTGGAGCAGTAATGGCGTGGCCATCGGCGTGTCCTCGTGCTGTGAATTCTTATTAGGTCGCACAGTCATGTTTCGCTGTGATCATATGTGTATCAAATGAAATTCTGATCAGTCAATCTCTTTCACTTAAAAGGTGTGATTCTCATCTTTGACGCGGTTATTGCCTTGGTATAGGGCTTTGACTGGCAGGTCAGTTAAATCTCGCTTGACAGTAAGGGGTGAATGCTTGCGAAATGAGTGAGAGATATTTCACTAAGTGATCATTTGATCAGTGGAGTTTGGCGCCATGAACACACCTTTCCCGGTGGCTATCGGATGCGATGAAGCAGGTTTTGAGCTCAAAGAGTTGTTGAAGCGCCATATCGAGGCGTTGGGGTACCCGGTCACCGACTTCGGTACGCATTCAACGGCGCCGGTGCTGTACCCGGACATCGCTCTGGCCGTGGCCACCGCCATCAATGCCGGGCAACAGCGCCTCGGCGTGCTGGTATGCGGCACCGGCATAGGCATGGCCATCTCGGCCAACAAAGTTCTGGGCATCCGTGCGGCCCAGGCTCATGACACCTACTCTGCGGAGCGGGCGCGCAAGAGCAACGATGCGCAAATCCTCTCCATCGGTGCGCGGGTCATCGGTGCGGAGTTGGCCAAAAGCATCGTCAGTGCGTTTTTGGCCTCGGAGTTCGAAGCGGCGCGGTCCGGGGCCAAGGTCGAGCGCATCAATGCGATCGAGCGCGATGGGCATCAGTAGTGGACGGCGCAGGGCAAGAGTCGGGAGAATGCGCCTTTGACGCCGAAACGGAAGCCCGTCCCCATGAGTGACAGTACCCAGCGCATGGCCAGTGATATCGATCAGATGACCGAAGTGGCGATGCTCTATTACCTTGAGAACGTCACTCAGGAGGCCATTGCCAAGCGTTTTGACCTGTCGCGGGCAAAAGTCAGCCGCCTGCTCAAGCGCGCGCGCGATGAAGGGATTGTCGAGGTGCGCGTGCTGCAGCACCCGGCAATGAACAACGAGCTGGAACGGGCACTGGTGGAGCGCTTCAAGCTCGACCGCGCCTTGATTGCGGTCGACCACAGCGACCCCGACACCCAGCGCTCGGCGGTCGCCAGCCTGGTGGCCAACTACCTCAACAAGACCCTGGGCGACGGCATGATCGTTGCGGTGGGCATGGGGCGTAACGTCGGCGCGGTGGCCGATAACGTGTTTCTGCCGGTGACCCGCAACTGCACCTTCGTGTGTGCCATCGGCGGTTCGCTCAAGGCCGGTGAATACATGAACCCTGACCACATCTGCCGGCGCCTGGCCCTGCGCTTTGGGGGTGAAAGTGAAAGCCTCTACGCCCCAGCGCTGGTGGCCAACCCCGAGCTGCGCGGGGTGCTGATCAACAACGACACGGTGCGCTCCACCCTTGACCGCGCACGCCGCGCTGACATTGCCTTGATCGGCATCGGCGACATGAGCGAGAACAGCAACATGGTGCGCATGGGCTGGTTCTCGCCCCAGGAAATCGCCCAGGCGCGCCTGTCTGGCACTGTGGGCGACATGATGGGCTATGACTTTATCGACATTCACGGCCAGCCGGCGGTCAACGCCATCCAGGGGCGCGTGATCGGGTTGACGGTGCAGGAGCTGTTTCGCATCCCGGATGTGGTGGCGATTGCCAGTGAGAACACCAAGGCGGCGGCGACCTTAGGGGCGTTGCGCTCGGGAGTGATCAATACGCTGGCGACCACCGTCACCAACGCCCACACCATCCTGGCGCTGGACGATGCCACTCGTAAAACCTGATACAGATCGTTCCCACGCTCCAGCGTGGGAACGCATCCTGTGACGCTCCGCGTCACCCTTGCGCGGGTGGGACGCGGAGCGTCAAAGGCGGCATTCCCACGCGGAGCGTGGGAACGATCAACACCGAGGTGCCTGCATCGCAGGCAAGCCAGCTCCCACAAGTATTGGTGTGCTTCTGATAGGGGCTACAGGTTTTGTAATAGTTTTGCGCTGTAGGAAATTTGTATTTCAAATGTAGGATTCAAGTCCTTTTGTCATTTCAGGACTTGCATGAACACCCTCTCGGAGCCTCCCAGTCGTCTTTCCCCAAGACAACCGCTGTCGCTGTTCCCGCTGAAGCACCCCGTATTCCGTCAACTAACCTTGTCTCGGTCGTATGACCGCACTTTGCCGTGCCCGGCGTTCTGAACACTTTAAAGACAGAGAATTTATAAATGGAATGGTTAGCGGATCCTACGGCCTGGCTCGGCCTTGCGACCTTGATTGTGCTGGAACTGGTGCTGGGTATCGACAACCTGGTGTTTATCGCGATCCTGGCGGACAAGCTGCCACCGGAGCAGCGTGACCGTGCACGTTTGATCGGTTTATCCCTGGCGCTGCTGATGCGCCTGGGCCTGTTGGCGAGTATTTCCTGGTTGGTGACCCTGACCCAGCCGCTGTTCGAGGTGTTCGACAAGAGCTTCTCGGGCCGTGACCTGATCATGCTGTTCGGCGGTATATTCCTGCTGTTCAAGGCCACCATGGAATTGCATGAGCGCCTTGAAGGCCATGTGGCGCAGCACAAGGGCAATGTGGCTTACGCGATGTTCTGGCCGATCGTCGCGCAAATCGTGGTGCTGGATGCGGTGTTCTCCCTCGATGCGGTGATTACCGCCGTGGGCATGGTTGACGAGCTGGCGGTGATGATGATCGCGGTGATCGTGTCCATCGGCCTGATGATCGTGGCGAGCAAGCCGCTGACCCGTTTCGTCAATGCGCATCCGACCGTGATCATGCTGTGCCTGGGCTTCTTGATGATGATCGGCTTCGCCCTGACCGCCGAAGGCTTGGGCTTCCATATTCCCAAGGGCTACCTGTACGCGGCTATTGGCTTCTCGATTCTGATCGAGGTGTTCAACCAGATCGCCCGGGCCCGTCGCAAAAAATCGGCACAGGGTGTGTTGCCGGTGCGTGAGCGTACCGCCCATGCGGTGATGCGCTTGTTGGGCGGCCGCAGCCTGGCGGTGGAAGAGGTGGGTGAAGAGGTAGCCGATCTGCTGGGCGAGCCGGATGCTGCGCAGGGTCCGCTGTTTGACCGGCGCGAACGGGTGATGATCAGCGGTGTGCTGCAACTGGCCGAGCGGCCGATTCGCACCCTGATGACCCCAAGGGCCAAGGTTGACTGTATCGACCTGGCGGACGAGCCCGAGACGACGCGTCTGAAACTGATGCACTCGTCCTACTCGCGTCTGCCGTTGATCCGTAACGGTGCAGTGGATGAGCCTTTGGGCTTTGTGCACAAGAAAGAGCTGCTCAAGGAATACCTGGCTGGCAACGAGCCGAACCTTGCGCACTTGGCGCGTCGGGCGATCAACCTGCTGGAAAGCTTTTCGATCCTCAACGCCCTGGAGCAGATGCGCCAGGAGTCTACCCACATCGCTTTCGTGATCAACGAATTCGGCGACTTCATGGGTGTATTGAGCATGACGGATATTCTGGAATCCATCGCCGGTGAATTGCCCGATGCCAGCGAAATCGAAGGGCCGGACATAGTCGAGGACGGCGATGGTTTCCGTGCCAATGGTGCCTTGAACCTCAACCTGCTGCGTCAGCGAACGGGCTTCAAGGCTGCGGCTACCGAGGACTATCAAACCTTGGCGGGGTTGGTGATGAGCCTGCTCGACCGCCTGCCGGCGGTGGGCGATAGCCTGGAGCATGAAGGCTGGCGTTTGACCGTGGCTGAAGTGGAAGAGCGCCGGGTGACGCAAGTGCACTTGCGCCCTTGCTCAGGTCATAACGGCTGAAGATGTCTTTTACGCACTGCTCTTGTTCTTCAACGGGGCCGAAGCCTTTGAGCCGTTCTACCACGGCCCCCTTCAGGTAGATCAGCAGCGTCGGGGTGCCCGTCACGTCAGGGTGCCTCGGCGTATGGGCGCAGTCGAGTAACAGGTTGACTATCCAGGGATGCTTCCACGCGGTCTGTTCGAATAAGTGGCATGCCTGCGCGCAAGCGGGGCAGTGCTCTGAAAAAAAAAGAATAAACACCGGGCGCGGTGTGTTCAGTACCCGATTGAACCCTTGGGCGCTGGAAATTCTGCGCGTGGCGACTCCCATGTTGATCCTCCTGCCTGCCGTGTTGGTTTTTGCTCACGCTAAGCCGGAGGGTCGTCACCGTCTACTGTCAACCTTCACAGGTGCGCGTCACTTGCACTCGACCCGTCTAGGTGCGCTGTAACACCGTTGTGGGGCGTTGCGTAGCACTGCCATGCGACGACGGCGCAACGCTGTTTATCTCTGCAATCGCTATCACGCTGATCCATAACGCATTTATTACCCCCATAGGTTTCCTCCAGCGTCTGTGGCACACTTTCTGCTGTCTATTCCGTTGTTACATACCAAGTTCCGGTATAGCGGAATACACAATCCCTGGAGTGCTTGTCATGCATCACCGACCTTCCGTATTCAAAGCGTGTGTTTTTCTCGTCGCTGCATCGGCTTCCTTCGCCAGCCTGGTGCAGGCGGCGGACAGCAAGCTCGATGATGTGCTCAAGCGTGGGCACTTGATCGTAGGTACAGGCAGTACCAATGCGCCGTGGCACTTCCAGGGAGCGGATGGCAAGTTGCAGGGATTTGATATCGACATCGGCCGCATTGTGGCCAAAGGCTTGTTCAATGACCCGAGCAAGGTGGAGTTTGTGGTGCAGTCGTCCGATGCACGTATTCCCAACCTGCTCACCGACAAGGTCGACATGAGCTGCCAGTTCATCACCGTCACCGCCAGCCGTGCGCAGCAGGTGGCCTTCACCCTGCCGTACTATCGGGAAGGCGTCGGCCTGCTGCTGCCCAACAACAGCAAGTACAAGGAAATCGAAGATCTCCAAGCCGCAGGTGATGACGTTACCGTGGCAGTGCTGCAAAACGTATACGCCGAAGAGTTGGTGCACCAGGCGCTGCCCAAGGCCAAGGTCGACCAGTACGACAGTGTCGACTTGATGTACCAGGCCGTGAACTCAGGCCGCGCCGATGCCGCCGCCACCGATCAGTCCTCGGTCAAATACCTGATGGTGCAGAACCCTGGCCGCTACCGCAGCCCCACCTACGCCTGGAGCCCGCAAACCTACGCCTGCGCGGTCAAGCGCGGCGACCAGGACTGGTTGAACTTCGTCAATACCGCGCTGCACGAAGCCATGACCGGTGTCGAGTTCCCCACCTATAAAGCCTCGTTCAAGCAGTGGTTTGGCGTGGATCTGCCAGAACCGGCGATTGGTTTTCCCGTGGAATTCAAGTGACCCGCAACAATAGGGGCGTGCCTGAACACGCCCCCTTCAGGTGCTGCTGACCATGAACTATCAGTTGAACTTTGCCGCCGTCTGGCGTGATTTCGACACCTTGCTGGCGGGGCTCGGCCTGGGGTTGCAGTTGGCGTTGCTGTCGATCGCCATCGGCTGCGTGATCGGCCTGTTGATGGCGTTTGCCATGCTCTCCAGGCACCGTGCGTTGCGTATTCTTGCCTCGGTGTATGTGACGGTGGTGCGCAACACCCCCATCCTGGTGTTGATCCTGTTGATCTACTTCGCCTTGCCCTCCCTGGGTATTCGCCTGGATAAGATTCCCTCGTTCATCATCACCCTGTCGTTGTATGCCGGTGCCTATCTCACCGAAGTGTTCCGCGCAGGCCTGGTGAATATTCCCAAGGGTTTGCGGGAAGCCGGCCTGGCCATCGGCCTGGGGGAGTGGCGGATTCGCGCTTACATCACCGTGCCGGTAATGCTGCGCAACGTGCTGCCGGCGCTGTCGAACAACTTTATCTCGCTGTTCAAGGACACCTCCCTGGCCGCTGCGATCGCGGTGCCGGAGCTGACCTATTACGCCCGCAAGATCAACGTCGAAAGCTATCGGGTGATTGAAACCTGGCTGGTCACGACCGCGCTCTACGTGGCTGCCTGTTACCTGATTGCCATGCTGCTCCGTTACCTGGAACAGCGTTTGGCTATCCGTCGTTAAGGAAGGGTCCCATGTACGAATCCCCCAGTTGGCTGCATGAATTGTGGATCGCCCGCGAGACCCTTTGGGCTGGCTTCCAGGCCAGCGTGGCGGTCTCGGCGCTGGCGATTGTCTTTGGCACCCTGATCGGCATCGTCGCCGGGTTGATCCTCACCTACGGCAAATTCTGGATGCGCGCGCCGTTCCGTCTGTATGTCGATTTGATCCGTGGCACGCCGGTGTTTGTACTGGTGTTGGCGTGTTTCTACATGCTGCCGGCCCTTGGCTGGCAAATCAGTGCGTTCCAGGCCGGTGCGGTCGGGCTCACCTTGTTCTGTGGCTCCCATATATCGGAAATCGTGCGCGGCGCGCTGCAAGCCATTCCCCGTGGGCAAATGGAAGCGGGTAAGGCGATTGGCCTGACGTTTTATCAGTCCCTGGGCTACGTGCTGTTGCCCCAGGCGCTGCGGCAGATTTTGCCGACCTGGGTCAATTCCTCCACGGAAATTGTCAAGGCTTCCACCTTGCTGTCGGTGATCGGCGTGGCCGAATTGCTGCTCAGTACTCAGCAGGTGATCGCGCGCACCTTCATGACCCTGGAGTTCTACCTGTTCGCCGGTTTTCTGTTCTTTGTCATCAACTACGCCATCGAATTATTCGGGCGCTACATTGAAAAACGGGTGGCCTTGCCATGAACCAAGCTCAAACCAACCCAGCGCTGCTGGACATTCGTGGCCTGCGTAAACAATACGGCCAGGTGGAAGTGCTCAAGGGCGTCGACCTGTCCATGCAGCGCGGCAATGTGGTGACGTTGATCGGCTCCAGCGGCTCGGGCAAGACCACCTTGCTGCGCTGCGTGAACCTGCTGGAGGAGTTCCAGGGCGGGCAGATCACCCTGGATGGCGAGTCCATTGGTTACAGCGATGTTGGCGGCAAGCGCGTACGCCACCCGGAGCGGGTGATCGCCCAGCACCGCGCAATGACCGGCATGGCGTTCCAGCAATTCAACCTGTTCCCGCACCTGACTGCGCTGCAGAACGTTACCCTCGGCTTGCTCAAGGTCAAGAAGATGGGCAAGGATGAAGCGGTAGCCCTGGCCGAAAAATGGTTGGACCGCGTCGGCCTGCTGGAACGCCGCAATCACTTTCCCGGCCAATTGTCCGGCGGCCAGCAACAACGTGTGGCCATTGCCCGGGCCATTGCCATGAACCCCAGCCTGATGCTGTTCGATGAAGTCACCTCGGCCCTCGACCCGGAGTTGGTGGGCGAAGTGCTCAGCGTGATCAAGGGGCTGGCGGAGGAGGGCATGACCATGTTGTTGGTCACCCACGAGATGCGCTTTGCCTATGAAGTTTCGGACCAGATCGTGTTCATGAACCAGGGCCGCATTGAAGAGCAGGGCAGCGCGAAAGATATATTCGAGCGGCCGCAGTCGCCGCGCCTGGCGGAATTTCTCAAGAACATTCGTTTTTAACAAGGAGCAACTATATGAGCATTACTCGTTACGGCACCGGCAGCACCGCAGGTGGCGGCCAGCCACGCCCGTTCGCCCGCGCTGTGGAAGCCGATGGCTGGCTGTACGTGTCGGGCCAGGTACCTGCGGTGGACGGTGAAATCATCAACGGCGGCATCATCGAGCAAACCCGCCAGACGATGCGCAACGTGGTGGCGATCCTCGAAGAGGCCGGCTACGAGCTCAAGGATGTGGTTCGGGTGGGCGTATGGTTGGAAGACCCACGGGACTTCTGGAGCTTCAACAAGGTGTTCGGCGAATACTTCACCCCGGAACACGCCCCGGCGCGTGCCTGTGTGCAGGCCAATATGATGGTCGATTGCAAGGTCGAGATTGATTGCGTGGCCTACAAGAAAAAGGCCTAACTGATCATTCCCACGCTCTGCGTGGGAATACCGCCTTGGACGCTCTGCGTCCGCGCTTGTGACGCAGAGCGTCACCGCATGCATGCCCACGCAGAGCGTGGGAACGATCATCTGGAACGGGACCGAGTACTGCCATGACCGAAGACACCATCAAACGCCGCGCCAAAGGCCTGGACCGTGCGTTCGATATCCTCGATTTTCTCAAGGAAATCGGCCAGCCCCTGCGCCCGAATGATATTGCCAGCGGCATCGGCAGCCCCAAATCCACGGTCTACGAACTGGTGGCGTCGTTGCTGGAGCGGCGCATCCTGGAGACCGTGGGCAAGGAAGGCCACGTGTACCTGGGGCGTCAGCTGTATTTCCTTGGCCAGGCACACTTGCGCCACTTCGACCTGACCCGCGAGGCCGACCACGCCTTGCAGGAGATCGTCAGCCAGACCCACGAAACCGCACAGATGTGCCTGCTCAACGGGCGCAAATACACGGTAGCGCTGATGCGCGAGGGCCAGCGGCATTTCCGTATTTCTTCGGATATCGGTGAAAACGCCCCCATTCCCTGGACCGCCTCGGGGCGCTTGTTGCTGGGGCATTTGAGCGATCAGCAGATCGTCGACCTGATCGATCCCGACGACTTCATCCTGCCGGACGGCCTGCGCCTGCCGCTGGACACTTTCCTGGCGCAGATCCGCCAGGCCAGCCTGGATGGGTTCTTCTCCTTCGACAGTGTGGCCGACACCTTCACCCATTGTTTTGCCGCCCCGGTGCGCGATGCCCAGGGCATCAGCATCGCGACTCTGTGCATCGTCGCCCCCCGGGCTGATGCGAGTAAAAACTACCACGACTATCGCCGGGTACTGATCGACAGTGCCAACAGCCTGGCCCGGCGCATCAACGAATAGGAGTTTTCCATGTCTGCCCTCAACGCCGTTGAAAAAGGTGCCGCTGCCGTCGGTGCCCATTTGGTTCGCGATGTCAGCCTGCCGGCCCTGGTGCTGCACCGTGACGCCCTGGAACATAACATCCGCTGGATGCAGGACTTTGTCCGCAGCAGCGGCGCCGAGCTGGCGCCCCACGGCAAGACCAGCATGATGCCCGCGCTGTTCCAGCGCCAGATCACCGCCGGTGCCTGGGGCATCACCCTGGCTACCGCCGTGCAGACCCGCGCCGCCTACGCCAGCGGCGTGCGTCGCGTGCTGATGGCCAACCAACTGGTGGGCGCAGCGAACATGGCCTTGATCGCGGACCTGCTGGCCGACAAGGATTTTGACTTTCATTGCATGGTCGATCACCCGGACAACGTTGCCGACCTGGGCCTGTTCTTCGCCGCCCGTGGTCAGCGCCTCAATGTGATGATCGAGTATGGCGTGGTCGGTGGCCGGTGCGGCTGTCGCAGCGAGCAGCAAGTGCGCGATCTGGCCAAGGCGGTCCAGGCCCAGCCGGCCTTGGCCCTCACCGGTATCGAGGGTTACGAAGGCGTGATCCACGGCGAGCACGCCATCAGTGGTATCCGCGCCTTCGCCGCCAGCCTGGTGAGCCTGGCGGTCGAGCTGCAAAACAGCGGCCTGTTCGACCTGCCCACGCCGATCATCACCGCATCGGGCTCGGCCTGGTACGACCTGATCGCCGAGTCGTTCGGAACGCAGAACGCCGCCGGTCGTTTCCTCAGCGTGTTGCGCCCAGGCAGTTACGTGGCCCACGACCATGGCATCTACAAAGAGGCGCAGTGCTGTGTACTCGAACGCCGCAGCGACCTCAACGAGGGCCTGCGCCCGGCAATGGAAGTCTGGGCGCATGTGCAGTCGTTGCCGGAGCCTGGTTTTGCGGTGGTTGCCCTGGGCAAGCGCGACGTGGCCTACGACGCCGGTTTGCCGGTGCCACTCAAGCGCTACAAGGCCGGGATCGTGCCGGCGCAAGGTGATGATGTGAGCGGGTGCAAGGTCACGGCGGTAATGGACCAGCATGCGTTCATGACTGTGGCACCGGAGGTGGAATTGCGCATTGGCGACATCATTTCCTTTGGTACGTCCCACCCTTGCCTGACCTTTGATAAATGGCAGGTGGGGTGCCTGGTGGATGAGCAGTTGCAGGTGGTCGAGTCTCTGCGTACCTGCTTCTAGACCGAGTCGCGGCTATCGCAGCGATGCGGCGACCCGACAAGCCAGCTCCCACAGTGACCGCGTTTTAACTGAAGGAATGCAGTCAAATGTGGGAGTCGGGCTTGCCCGCGATGGGGCCCTCCAGCACACCTGAGAACTTTGCCATGAACACCCACCCCCGCATCGCCCTCATCGGCGAATGCATGATCGAACTGCAACACCGCGCCGACGGCAGCCTGCACCAGAGCTTCGGCGGCGACACCCTGAACACTGCGGTGTACCTGCGTCGCGAGCTGGGCGATGCCGGCAGCGTTGACTACGTCACCGCCCTGGGCGATGACAGCTTCAGCGATGCCATGTGTGAGCATTGGCACGCCGAAGGCCTTGGCCTGGGCAGGGTCCAGCGTCTGCCCGGGCGCCTGCCGGGCTTGTATTGCATCCAGACTGATGCCCAGGGCGAACGTAAATTCCTCTACTGGCGCAACGAAGCGGCCGTGCGCGACTGCTTCACCACGCCTGCCGCCGAGCCGGTCCTGGCGGCATTGCCGGGCTATGACGTGGTGTATTTCAGTGGCATTACCCTGGCGGTGCTGGGAGACATCGGGCGTGAGCGCTTACTGCAGGCGCTGATCGAAGCCCGCCAGCGTGGCGCCAAGGTGGTGTTCGATAACAACTACCGGCCCAGGCTGTGGGCCGATGTGCAAACGGCCCGTGAGGCGTATCGCAGGGTGTTGGCCGCAGTGGACATTGCCTTGCTCACCGAGGATGACGAACGCGCGTTGTTCGGCTATGAGGATAGCGAGCAGGTGTTTGCGGCGTATCCCTCGATTGCAGAAGTGGTGCTCAAGCGGGGAGCGGATGCGTGCCTGATTCGTTGCGCGGGCGAGCGCTTTGCGGTGCCGGCGTTGAAAGTGGAGAAGGTGGTGGACACCACGGCGGCGGGGGATTCGTTCAGTGCGGCGTATCTGGCCAGTCGGCTCAACGGTGGTTCGCCCCAAGACGCCGCACTGGCGGGGCATCGGTTGGCGAGCCGGGTGATTCAGGTGCCGGGGGCGCTGATACCGAGATGATCACTGATCGTTCCCACGCTCTGCGTGGGAGCGCAGCCCGGGACGCTCCGCGTCCCAGAAACGGACGCAGAGCGTCCAGTGAGGCATTCCCACGCAGAGCGTGGGAACGATCGGATGTGGGAGCTGGCTTGCCTGCGATAGCGGACTGAAGCCATCCACTCAATCGCGGTAAAACACCTGCACCAGGTGATAGCCAAACTTGCTCTTGATCGGCCCGTGCACCACCTTCACCGGTTTCTTGAAGATCACCGCATCAATCGCCCCCACCATCTGCCCGGGCCGCACTTCGCCCAGGTCACCACCGCGTTTGCCCGACGGGCAGGTGGAGTACTTCTTGGCCAGCACATCAAAGGCTTCGCCTTTGGCAATACGCTGCTTGAGTTGTTCGGCTTCTTCGCTGGTTTTCACCAGGATATGACGGGCTTGGGCTTTCATGGGGCTCTACCAGCTGTGCGACGGCGCGCGATTATGCCTGAACTCAGGCCTCGACGCCGATCATGCTACGGATTTTGTTGGCCAACAGGTCAATGGAAAAAGGCTTGGCGACCATGTCCATGCCGTCCTCCAGGAACCCCTGGCGTTCGGCGGCTTTCTCGGCATAACCGGTCATGAACAGCACGCGCAGGCCGGGGCGATGCTGGCGGGCGATTTCCGCCAGTTGCCGGCCGTTCATGCCGGGCAAGCCAACGTCGGTCACCAGCAAGTCCACGCGCAAATCCGATTCCAGCAACGGCAGCGCCGCACGCGCATCCGCCGCCTGGTGAGCGGTATAGCCCAGTTCGTCGAGTACATTGACCACCAGCATACGCACCGCCGGGTCGTCCTCGACCACCACCACCGCTTCACCGGCCAGGGCCACGGGGGCTTCGGTCAGGCTGGTAGGCAGGCTGCTTTCCAGTGCGGTGCCATACAAACGCGGCAGGTACAGGCGCACGCAGGTGCCCTGGCCCGGTTCGCTCTGGATGGTCACGTGGCCGCCGGATTGCTGGGCAAAACCGTAGATCATCGACAACCCAAGGCCAGTGCCTTGGCCGATGGGTTTGGTGGTGAAGAACGGGTCGAACGCCTTGGCGAGGATTTTCGGCGCCATGCCGCTGCCGTTGTCGCTCACGCCAAGCATCACATAGTCGCCAGCCTTGACCGGTTCCAGGGTGGTGATGTCGGTGCCGTCCAGGTAACTGTTGGCGGTTTCGATCAGCAGCTCGCCGCCGTCGGGCATGGCGTCGCGGGCGTTGATCACCAGGTTGAGCAGGGCGTTTTCCAATTGGCTGGCATCGGTGTTCACCGGCCAGGTGTCCTTGCCCAGTTTTACCTTGAGTTCGATATGCGCGCCCTTGGTGCGCCGGAACAGGTCTTCCAGGGACGCCACCAGTTGGTTGGGGTCGGTGGGGCGACGGTCCAGCGACTGGCGTCGCGAGAACGCCAGCAGCCGGTGGGTGAGGGCGGCGGCGCGGTGGGCGGAGGACACGGCGGCATCGGCAAAACGGCCGATATCGTCGCTGCGTCCGGCGGCAATGTAACGCTGCATCAGGTCGAGGCTGCCGATGATGCCGGTGAGCATGTTGTTGAAGTCATGGGCGATACCGCCGGTGAGCTGGCCGACCGCTTCCATCTTCTGCGCATGGCGCAGGGCATCTTCGGCACGCTCGCGCTCGAACATCTCGTTTTGCAGGCGCTGGTTGGCTTCGGCCAGCGCCTGGGTGCGCTGGGCCACGCGTTCTTCAAGGTTCTCGTTGAGGTGGCGCAGGGCTTCTTCGGTGAGCTTGCGTTCGGTCTCGTCGATCACAAAGATGTAGAAACCATTCACCGAGCCGTCACTGCTAAAGCGCGGCAGGTACTTCATCAGTGCATGGCGCGGGCGGCCATCGCGATGAGGCGTCACCGTCATGAAGCTGCACGCTTTGCCCTTGAGCGCGGCGGCGATCTTGTCTGCGCGCCCGGCATACACCTCGTCGCCAAGTACTTCGCGGATGGTTTTGCCGTACAGCTCCTGGGGCGTCTTGCCGTACCAGTCCAGGTAAGCGCTGTTGTTGAGGCGAAAGCGCTGGTCGTGGTCAACGTAGCCGATCAACACCGGCATGGCGTTGATGATCAGTTGCAGCTCGGTCTGGCTCTGGCGCAGGGCTTGCTCGGTGTTTTTACGCTCGGTGAGGTCCAGCGCGGCGCCGAGGAAACGCGCAGGCCGGCCCTGTTGATCCTTGTAGCAGCGGCCACGGGCGAACACCCAGCGCACTTGGCCGTCGGCTTGCAGCAAGCGATACTCCTCGGCGTATTCGGTGCCATGGGTAATGCAATGCTTGATGCTGCGCGTCACCGTTCCCCGGTCCTCAGGGTGCACACCATGCAGGTAGGCGCTGATGGGCAGCAGGCTCGAATCGTTGGGGTCGACGCCATGCAGGTAGGCGAAATGGGCGTCGGCGATGAAACGGTCTTCGCCGATATCCCAGTCCCAGGTGCCTACCGCGTCGGTGGCCGCCAGTGCCAGTTGCAGGCGCTGCTCGGTGTTGTGCTGGGCCTTGAGGCTGGCTTCGGAGCGCTGTTGCAGTTCGAGGGTTTTGCTGCGCCGCTCATTGGTTTCAATGGCCGTGACCAGGATGCCGGCCACCCGGCAGCTTTCATCGCGCACCGGGCTGTAGGTCAGGTCGAGCCATATCTCGGTGTCGCGGCCCTCGCGTTGCAGCACAAAGCGTTGCTCGCTGAAGGTGCGCACCTGGCCGCCGAGCACGGCGTCGTAGACCGGCGCGGCGAAGCTTTCCAGTTCGGGCCAAGTGTGGTGCGCCGGCTGGCCCAGAGCGCCGGGGTGCTTGCCGCCTATCAGGTGGGCAAAGCCATCGTTATAGAGTTGTATGAGGTGTGGGCCCCACAGCAGCACCATTGGCATGGGTGAATGCACGACGATATCGACAGCAGTGCGCAGGCTTTGCGGCCACTCACTGGCCTCACCGAGGGGGCTTTGCGCCCAGTCCAGCCGCCTGATCAATGCAGCGGCTTCGCTACCGGTGGATGTTCCATTCATAAAAAGCCCTGAGCCTGACGCTTTGAAAAATGACAACACCCATTGTCCCAAGGAACGACAACGGGTGGCTACCCCGGAAAAATAGCATGCCTTGAGGGTTTTTCTTCAAAACGCTGTGTCAGCGCTGAAACCTTTCATCTAATCGGCCAGCTCAGCTCTGTGGCGAAATTGTTCCAGTGCCTGGGGGTTGGCCAGGGCATCGGTGTTTTTCACCGGCTCGCCATGCACCACATTGCGCACCGCCAATTCGACGATTTTGCCGCTGATGGTGCGGGGGATATCCGTGACAGCGAGGATCTTCGCCGGCACGTGCCGCGGTGTGGTGTTGGCGCGAATCACCTGGCGGATCTGCTGTTGCAGCGCCTCGTCCAGTTCAATTCCATCATCCAGGCGCACAAACAGCACCACGCGCACGTCGTCCTGCCAGCGTTGACCGATGGCGAGGCTTTCCAGCACCTGCGGGACCTTTTCCACCTGGCGATAAATCTCGGCGGTGCCAATGCGCACGCCGCCGGGGTTGAGCACCGCATCGGAACGCCCGTGGATCAACAGGCTGCCGTTGGCGCGTTGCTCGGCATAGTCACCCTGTGCCCACACGCCGGGGAACTGGCTGAAATACGAGGCGCGCAGTTTTTGCTGTTGCGGGTCATTCCACAGCCCGATGGGCATGGCAGGGAAGTGCCGGGTGCACACCAGTTCGCCTTTCTCCCCGATCAGGGGCCAGCCCTGGTCGTCCCACACTTCGATGGCCATGGCCAGGCTCTTGCACTGCATTTCACCGCGCCGTACCGGCAGCACCGGGTTGCCGATCACAAAGCAGGAGACAATGTCGGTGCCACCGGACATCGAGGACAGGCACAGCTCAGCCTTGATCTCGCGGTACACGTAGTCGTAACTCTGGGGCGACAACGGCGAGCCGGTCGAAATCAGACCCTTGAGGCTGCCCAGGTCGTGGCTCAAGCGCGGCTGCAACCCGGATTTTTCCAGGGTGGCGAGAAATTTGGGGCTGGTGCCGAACACGCTGATTTTTTCCGCATCGATCAGGTCGATCAAGCGTTCGGGGCCGGGATGGAACGGCGAGCCGTCGTACAGCACCGCGGTGGCGCCGATCGCCAGCACCGACACCAGCCAGTTCCACATCATCCAGCCGCAGGTGGTGTAGTAGAACAGGCAGTCCTCGCGGTTCAGGTCGGCATGCAGGCCGTGTTCCTTGAGGTGCGTCAGCAATACGCCGCCCGTGCCGTGGATGATGCACTTGGGGATGCCGGTGGTGCCGCTGGAATAAAGGATATACAGCGGGTGATCGAACGGCACCGCGACAAATTCGGGTTCGCCGCAGGCTTGGTAGAAGTCGTCCCACAGCGCGACATGGGCGTGGGTGGCGTAGTCCCCAGCCTGCGCCTCGGGCTTGGCGTAAGGCACGATGATCAGCTGTTGCAGGGAGGGCAGGCGTTCGAGGATTTCATTGAGCTTGGCGCTCTGGTCGATGCGCTTGCCGGCATAGCGGTAGCCTGCGCAGGTGATCAGCACCTTGGGCTCGATTTGGCCGAAGCGGTCGATGACGCCCTGGGTGCCGAAATCTGGCGAGGAGCACGACCAGATCGCACCGAGGCTGGTGGTGGCGAGCATGCCGACCAGGGTTTGCCAGGTGTTGGGCATGCACGCGGCCACTCGGTCACCTATGCCGACCCCGGCCGCCCGCAGGCTTTTTTGCAGGCCGGCCACGTGTTCCGCCAGCTGCGCATAGCTCAATTGTTCACGTTGGCCGTCTTCGCTGACAGCCACCACAGCAGGATGATCGTCGCGGCGGCGCAACAGGTGTTCGGCAAAGTTCAGGGTGGCGCCGGGAAACCATTGGGCGCTGGGCATCTCGATGTCTTCGATCAGGGTGACGCTGGGCGGGCTGCGAAACTGCACGTCAAAGAACGCGACAATCGCCTGCCAGAAGTCCGGGCGTTGGTCGATGCTCCATTGGTGCAGGGCGGGGTAGTCGTGGAGCTGCACGCCGTGGCGTTGGTTGATGAAGCGGCGGAACTGATCCATGCGCGTGTTGGCGATGCGTTCCGGGGACGGTTGCCAGAGGATGTCGGACATAAGCTGCCTCTTCTCGTTCCCACGCTTCGCGTGGGAATGCCTGACTGGACGCTCTGCGTCCACTTTTGGGGCGCGGAGCGCCCCGGTCTGCGTGCCCACGCAGAGCGTGGGAACGATCATCACGGGTTTACTGGGCCAGCCAGCCACCATCGATGTTCCAGGCCGCGCCGCGCACCTGGGCGCCGGCTTCGCTGCACAAAAACAACACCAGCTCGCCCAACTGCGACGGCGTCACAAACTCCAGCGACGGCTGTTTCTCCGCCAGGAGATCCTGCTGCGCTTGCTGTGGGTCGACCCCGGTAGCCACGCGATCATCAATCTGCTTCTGCACCAGCGGCGTCAGCACCCAGCCCGGGCAGATGGCGTTGCAGGTGACATTGCTGGTGGCGGTTTCCAGGCCCACCACCTTGGTGAGGCCGATCACCCCATGTTTGGCCGCCACATACGCCGCCTTGCCCACTGAGCCGACTTGCCCATGCACCGAGGCGATATTGACGATGCGCCCCCAGCCCTTGGTCTTCATGCCCGGCAAACTGAGGCGTGTGCTGTGGAACACCGAGGACAGGTTGATGGCGATGATCGAATCCCAGCGCTCCACAGGGAAGTCTTCTACCGCTGCCACATGCTGGATACCGGCATTGTTGACCAGGATGTCCACGCCACCGAACTCGTGCTCGGCGTAGGCGAGCATGTCGGCAATTTGCGCGGGGTCGCTGACATCTGCCGGGTGATGCCCGACCTTGCCGCCAAACGCCTGTACCTGGGCGATCACCGCGCTGGCGTCGCCGAAGCCGTTGAGAATCAGGTTGGCGCCGGCCTTGGCCAGGCTCAGGGCAATCCCTAAGCCGATGCCGCTGGTGGAGCCGGTGACGAGGGCGGTCTTGCCATTCAAAGTTGTCATGAAAACCTCACACAATGCCGGTGGCGTAGAAAGTGCCGATCACCACGAACACCGCAAGGGTCTTGATGATCGTGATGCCAAAAATGTCCTTGTAGGCTTCGCGGTGGGTCAGCCCGGTGACGGCCAGCAGGGTGATCACTGCGCCGTTGTGGGGCAGGGTGTCCATGCCGCCGCTGGCCATGGCCGCGACCCGGTGCAGCACCTCAAGGGGGATATTGGCCGCGTGGGCGGCTGCAATGAAGCTCTCGGACATCGCGGCGAGGGCGATGCTCATGCCGCCGGAAGCGGAGCCGGTGATACCGGCCAGCAAGGTCACGGTGATCGCTTCGTTGACCAGCGGGTTGGGGATGCCCTTGAGCCAGTCCGCCAGTACCAGAAAGCCTGGCAGCGAGGCGATCACGGCGCCAAATCCATATTCCGACGCGGTGTTCATTGCCGCTAGCAGCGCACCGCTGACCGCACTTTTACTGCCTTCGGCCAGCTTGCTCCTGATCGCCGAGAAGCCGAATACCAGCACCACGATAATCCCCACCAGCAACGCCGCCTGCACCGCCCAGATCGCGGTGAGCTTGGCGATTTCGGTGGTCACCGGCGCGCTCATGCCCGGCAGGCTGAGGCTGTGGGTCTTGCCGTACCACTGCGGGATCCAGTGGGTGAACAACAGGTTCATCACCCCCACCAGAATCAGCGGTGACAACGCGAGCCACGGGTTGGGCAGGCTCAGGTTGTCGGCGGTTTCGGGCTCATTGCGCAACTCGGTGCCATAACCTTCACCGGCGCGCTGGGCCTTGTTGCGCTGGCGTGCGAGGTAGAGCATACCGGCGCAAAACACGAAGATCGTGCCGATCAGCCCTAGCCACGGCGCCGCCCAGGCGGTGGTGTTGAAGAAGGTGCTGGGGATGATGTTCTGGATCTGCGGCGTACCGGGTAGGGCGTCCATGGTGAACGAGAACGCACCGAGGGCGATGGTCGCCGGGATCAGGCGCTTGGGGATATTGCTCTGGCGGAACATCTCGGCGGCGAACGGGTACACCGCAAACACCACCACGAACAGCGACACGCCACCGTAGGTGAGCAGGGCGCAGACCAGCACAATCACCAGCATCGCCTGGCGCGTGCCGAGCAAGCGGATCGCGGCGGCGACGATCGAGCGCGAAAACCCCGACAGCTCAATGAGCTTGCCGAACACCGCACCGAGCAGGAATACCGGGAAATACAGCTTGATAAAACCGACCATCTTTTCCATGAACACCCCGGTAAAGGCAGGGGCGACAGCGGACGGGTCAGTGAGCAGCACCGCGCCAAGGGCGGCGATGGGGGCGAACAGGATAACGCTATAGCCACGGTAGGCGGCCAGCATCAGCAGCGCGAGCGCGGCCAGGGCAATGATCACACTCATGGTGTGTCTCCATCGGATTGTTATTGTTGTGGGTGAGGCTGTGGGAGGAAGCTATAGCGAGATGTGTGCCAGATTTATAACTTGTTGATATGTATGGATTTATTGTGGATTTAAAGTGATTTTCGAGACGGCAGTCTCAATCTGGAGACGAGGGGAGATCCTTGTGGGAGCTGGCTTGCCTGCGATAGCGGTGATTCAGCTGGCTTGTAGGGCGCTGTTAGACCGCTATCGCAGGCGAGCCAGCTCCCACATAAGAAAGTCTTGATATTGGGAATTGCGTCTCTTATTTGAGACTAAGTTAGTCCAAGCGCCAGCATTTTTTTATACAACGTCGACCGCCCAAGCCCCAACCGCTTGGCCGCCTCTACAACATTTCCGTCACTGGCCTTGAGCGCGCCCGCAATCACCTGGCGATCAAACCGCTGCCGCGCCGCCGCAAAGGTTTCACCCTCGACCGCCGCCACCGCGCCTCGCTGTACCGGGCTGAACGTGCCAATCGCTGCGCGAAGGTCGCTGGCATTGAGCATCAGGTCATCACTCAACAGCGCCGCACGCTCCAGCACATTGCGCAGCTCGCGGATATTGCCCGGCCAGGCATGTTGGGCCAACAGCGCCAGGGCATCGCGGTCCAGTTCGTGCTGGCTGCGCAGTTCCTCGAGGATCGCCTCGCTCAATGCCGGAATATCCTCCAGCCGCTCACGCAACGGCGGCACCTGGATCGGCAGCACATTGAGGCGGTAATACAGATCGGCACGAAACTCGCCACGCTTGATCGCCGCCTCCAGGTCCATGGACGTCGCGGCAATCACCCGCACATCGCTGTGCAGCATCTCGTTGGAGCCCACCGGTTCGAATTCCTTTTCCTGCAACACCCGCAGCAATTTGCTTTGCAGTGGCAGCGGCATGTCGCCGATTTCATCGAGAAACAACGTGCCGCCCTGGGCGATCTGGAATTTGCCGGGGCGACCCTTGCGGTCGGCACCGGTAAAGGCGCCGGGCGCAGTGCCGAAGAACTCGGCTTCAAGCAGGTCATGGGGAATCGCCGCGCTATTGATGCTCACAAAAGCTTTGTGCGCCCGGGGCGATGCGCCGTGGATGGCCTGGGCGAGCAACTCCTTGCCGGTGCCGGTTTCCCCGAGCAGCAATACCGGCGACTCGGCACTCGCACTGCGCCGCGCCCGGCGCTTGACCTCAAGGCTGGCGGCGCTGGTGCCGATAAAGTGCGCAAAGTTGTATTTGCTTTGCCGCGAACGCAGCAGCGAGCGCGTGGAGGCTAGCTCCTGCTGCATGCTCAGGTAGCGCTCGATCAGCGGCGACAGGTTGCGCAGTTCATCGAACAGCGCAAACCCAATCGCGCCGATCACCGCCCCGGCCTCGTCGTGGATCGGCAGGCGCATCACCACCAGTGGGCCTTTGGGAGTGTCCTGGATATCCAGCAGGATCGGCCGGTCGTTGCGCACCACCTGGCGCAGCAGGCTGTTGGAAATCACCTGCTCGCAAGGCTGGCCGATGGCTTGGTCGGCGCTCTTGAGGCCAAAGCGCTTGGCGTAACGCTCGTTCATCCACACGATATTTGCATCGCGGTCGACGATGACCGTGCCCTCGCTGGACTGCTCGATGATCTCGAACAGCGACTGGATGGCCAGGCCGCGAACCTGTTGGTAGTCCTTGAGGCTAGTGCTCATGGGTACAAAATCCTGTTAATGATCGTTCCCACGCTCTGCGTGGGAATGCCTACCGTGACGCTCTGCGTCACTTGGCGTAGGGCCAGGGCACGACGCGGAGCGTCTCGGGTTGTGTTCCCACGCAGAGCGTGGGAACAATCTCACCCCTACAAAGGGATGTGCGCTGCTGCCAGCAGTTCTTTGGTGTACGGGTGTTGGGGCGATTCGAACACCTCATGGCTCGCGCCACGCTCCACCACCTTGCCATCCTTGACCACGATCATGTCATGGGCCATGGCGCGCACCACCGCCAGGTCATGGCTGATAAACAGGTAGGTCAGGCCGTATTTGTCCTGCAGTTCGCGCAGCAGCGCCACCACTTGTTTCTGCACCGTACGGTCCAGGGCCGAGGTGGGTTCGTCGAGCAGCATCAGCGCTGGCTTGAGTACCAGGGCGCGGGCAATGGCGATGCGTTGGCGCTGGCCACCTGAAAACTCATGGGGGTAGCGATGTCGGCTGGCAGGGTCGAGGCCCACGTCCTTGAGCACCTGGACCACTTGCGCATCGCGGTCGGCCAGGCTGCACGGGGCATGCACTTCCAGGCCCTCGCTGATGATCTGCTGCACCGACATGCGCGGGCTGAGGCTGCCATAGGGGTCCTGGAACACCACCTGCATCTGCTTGCGCCATGGGCGCATCTGCTGATGGTTGAGCGGGTCCAGAGCTTCACCCTGAAAGCGGATGCTGCCGCTGGAGTCGAGCAAGCGCAGGATCGCCTGGCCCAGGGTGGACTTGCCGGAGCCGGACTCGCCGACAATCCCCAGGGTCTTGCCGCGCTGCACGCTGAGGCTGATGCCGTCCACTGCGCGCAGGTAGGTCTTGGCCCGGAACAGCCCGCCTCCCAGGGGAAACTGCACGCTCAGGTCATCCACTTCCAGTACCGTGTCACGCGGCTCGCTGCACAGCACGTCGCCCGAGGGCTCGGCATCCAGCAGCAGGCGGCTGTAGGGATGCTGCGGTGCGGTGAACAGGGCCTGGCAGTCAGCCTGCTCGACGATTTCGCCGGCACGCATCACGCAGACCCGCTGGGCGATACTGCGTACCAGGTTGAGGTCATGGCTGATCAGCAGCAGCGACATGCCCAGGCGTTGTTGCAAGGACTTGAGCAGCAACAGGATCTTGCGCTGCACCGTCACGTCCAGCGCTGTGGTGGGCTCGTCGGCAATCAGCAGCTCGGGCTCGCAGGCCAGGGCCATGGCGATCATCACCCGCTGGCGCTGGCCGCCGGACAATTGATGGGGGTAGGCCTTGAGCCGTTCCTGGGGTTTCTGGATGCCCACCAGTTCCAGCAGTTCGAGGATGCGCGCCTGCGCCGCCTTACCGCCCAGGCCCTTGTGCAGCAGCAGGGTTTCGCCGATCTGCTTTTCGATGCTGTGCAGGGGGTTCAGGGAGGTCATCGGCTCCTGGAAGATCATGGCAATGCGGTTGCCGCGCAATTTTTGCAAGGTACTCGGTGAGGCGCCGATCAGTTCCTGGCCGCGATACTTGATCGAACCCAGGGTTTGGGTGCCGGCTTGCGGCAGCAGTTGCAGGATAGAGTGGGCCGTCACCGACTTGCCCGAGCCCGACTCGCCCACCAGCGCCAGGCACTCGCCAGGGCGCACGTCCAGGCTCAGGTTGCGCACGACGGTCTGGCCGTTGAAGGCGACGCACAGGTCGCGGATTTCGATCAGGTTCATACGCGGTCACTCATGAGCGGGGGTCGAAGGCATCACGCAATGCCTCGCCGATAAACACCAGCAACGACAGAATCAGCGCCAGGGTGAAAAACGCCGTCAAGCCCAGCCACGGCGCTTGCAGGTTCTGCTTGCCCTGGCCGATCAGCTCGCCCAGGGACGCGCTGCCGGCGGGCATGCCGAAGCCAAGGAAATCCAGGGCGCTCAAGGTGGATATCGCCCCGGTCAAAATGAACGGCAAATAGCTGAGGGTCGCGGTCATGGCGTTGGGCAGGATGTGCCGACGAATGATCTTGCCGTCGCCCAGGCCCAGGGCGCGCGCGGCCTTGACGTATTCCAAGTTGCGCCCGCGCAGGAACTCGGCGCGCACCACGTCCACCAGGGCCAGCCAGGAAAACAGCGCCATGATCCCCAGCAACCACCAGAAATTCGGCTCCACAAACCCCGACAGGATAATCAGCAGGTACAGCACCGGCAGGCCAGACCACACCTCCAGGATGCGCTGGCCGAGCAAGTCTACCCAGCCACCGTAGTACCCCTGCAACGCCCCGGCGGCAATGCCAATGACGGCGCTAATGGCGGTCAGGGCCAGGGCAAACAGGATCGACACCCGTGCACCAAAGATCACCCGGGCCAACACATCGCGGGACTGGTCATCGGTGCCCAGCCAGTTCACCGCCGACGGCGGGCTCGGGGCAGGGCGGGTGAGTTCGTAGTTGGGCGTGTCATCGCTGAAAGGAATTGGCGGAAACAGCATCCAGCCGCCCTCCTGCGTGATCAGCTTTTGCACGTAGTCACTGCGGTAGTCCGCCTGGAACGGCAACTGCCCACCGAACTGCTGCTCGGTGTAGCGCTTGAACACCGGAAAATACAGCTCGTTCTTGAAACTGAGCACCAGCGGCTTGTCATTGGCGATCAACTCGCCGCCCAGGGTCAGGATAAACAGGCCGATAAACAGCCACAGCGACCACCAGCCACGGCGGTTTTTCTTGAAGCGCTCGAAGCGTCGGCGGGCCACGGGGGAGAGGTTGAGCATCAGGCGTTCCTCGCGGCGAAGTCGATACGCGGGTCCACCAGGGTGTAGCAGAGGTCACCGATGAGTTTTATCAAGAGGCCGAACAGGGTGAAGATAAACAGCGAGCCGAACACCACCGGGTAGTCGCGGGACACGGCCGCCTCGTAGCTCATACGGCCCAGGCCATCGAGGGAGAAGATCACCTCGATCAGCAGCGAACCGGCAAAGAACACGCTGATAAACGCTTGGGGAATCCCCGAGATCACCAGCAACATCGCATTGCGGAACACGTGACCGTACAACACCCGGCGTTCGCTCAAACCCTTGGCGCGGGCGGTGACCACGTACTGGCGGGTAATTTCATTGAGGAACGAGTTCTTGGTGAGGATGGTCAAGGTGGCGAACCCGCCGATCACCAACGCGGTTACCGGCAATACCAGGTGCCAGAAGTAGTCGGCGATTTTGCCCACGGCGCTCAGTTCGGCGAAGTTTTCCGAGACCAGCCCGCGTACCGGGAACCAGTTCAGCGAGGTACCGCCAGCGAACACCACGATCAGGAACATTGCAAACAGGAACGCCGGCATCGCGTAACCGATGACGATGGCCGTGCTGCTCCACATATCAAAGCTGCTGCCATGGCGCACGGCCTTGCGTATGCCCAACGGGATCGACACCAGGTAGGTGATCAGCGTGGCCCACAGGCCGAGGGAAATGGTGACGGGCATCTTTTCCAGGATCAGGTCAGTTACCGTTGCGCCGCGAAAGAAGCTGTTGCCGAAGTCCAGTTGGGCGTAATTCTTGAGCATCAACCACAGGCGTTCCGGCGCGGATTTGTCGAAGCCGTATTGTTTCTCGATGTCCTTGATCAGCTTTGGGTCCAGACCGCGGCTGGCTCGCGAGCCGCTGATGCCTTCGCCGGATGCGCCGGCTACACCACCGCCGCCAATGCCTTGCAAGTGGGCGATAGCTTGCTCCACCGGCCCGCCGGGCGCGGCCTGCACGATCACGAAGTTCACCAACAGGATGATCACCAGCGTCGGGATGATCAGCAGCAGGCGCCGTACGATATAGGCAAACATCAGTGGGCCTCTCCGCGTTTTTTCAACTCAGCCTGCATTTGTTCGTTCGTCAGCGGGGTGGGGCTGACTTCCCACCAGGTTTCCAGGGCTTCGTCGTTCTTCGCCTCGATGGCCGGGCGCCCGAAACGGTTCCACCATGCGGCGGAGGTGCCCGGTGGGTAATAGTTGGGGATCCACAGGTAATTCCATTGCAGCACGCGGTCCAGGGCGTGGGCATAGGTGAGCATCTTCGCCTGGGTATCAGCCTTGACCAGGCCATGGATCAGGGTATCGACGGCCGGGTCCTTGAGCACGATGTAGTTGTTGGCGCCCGAATCGAACGCGGCGGCAGAGCCGAAATAGTTGTACAGCTCCATGCCGGGCGAGGTGGTGACCGGGAAACCCGTGACGATCATGTCGTAGTCGCGGGCCATCAGTCGGTTGACGTATTGCGAGGAGTCGATGCGGCGGATATTCAGGGTGATGCCGATCTGCGCCAGGTTACGTTTGTAGGGCAGCAACAGGCGCTCAAGGCCGTTCTGGACGTTGAGGAAGGTGAATTCCAGTGGCTCGCCCTGGGCATTGACGAGTTTGTCGCCCACAGGTTTCCAGCCGGCGTCTTCCAGCAGGGCCAAGGCTTGCAGCTGTTTGTCGCGGATCATGCCACTGCCATCGGTGACCGGGGCCTTGAACACCTGGGTAAACACCTCGTCGGGAACCTGACCGCGCAGGGGTTCGAGGATCGCCAGTTCTTCCGGGGTCGGTAACTGGCTGGCGGCCAGCGGGCTATTGGAGAAATAGCTCTGCTGGCGGATGTACAGGTTGCGCATCATTTGGCGGTTGGCCCATTCAAAGTCCCACAGCATCGCCAGGGCCTGGCGCACGCGGCGATCCTTGAACATCGGTTTTTGCACATTGAACACATAGCCCTGGGCCGGCTGCGGCATCTCCTTGGCCAGGTGCGCGCGCTGCAGACGGCCATCGTCCAGGGCCGGGCCGTTGTAGCCGATGGAGTAACCGGTGGCGGAGAATTCACGGTTGAAATCATAGGCGCCGCCGCGTAGCACTTGGCGCGCTACTTCGGTGTCGCCGAAGTACTCCAGGCTCAGGTGATCGAAGTTGTACAAGCCGCGGCTGACCGGCAAGTCCTTGCCCCACCAGTCGGGGTCGCGGGTGAAGGTGATGGTACTGCCGGAGTCGATCTTGCTGACCTTGTAAGGGCCGCTGCCCAGTGGCGCTTCGTAGCCGCCGCCGTTGGCAAAGTCGCGGGTCTTCCACCAGTGCTCGGGGAACACCGGCAAAGTGGCGAGATCCAGAGGGAGGGTGCGGTTTTCGTTGCTGGAAAAATCAAAGCGCACCTGTCGTTCGCCTTCGATTTCGACGTGTTTGACGTCTGCAAATAACGTGCGATAGCGCAGGCTGCCTTGGGTCATCAACACGTCAAAGCTGTAGCGCACGTCTTGCGCGGTAATGGGCGTGCCATCGGCAAAGCGCGCCTTGGGGTTCAGGTAGAAGCGCAGCGACAGGCCGTCGTCGGCCCGTTCCATCTTTTGCGCCACCAGGCCATAGACGGTGTAAGGCTCATCCAGCGAGCGCAACGCCAAGGGTGCATACACCCAGCCGTCGACCTGGGACACGCCGATGCCTTTGTCGATATAGGGCAGCACATGGTCAAACCGCCCCACCTCCAGCGCTGAGCGCCGCAGGCTGCCGCCCTTGGGGGCGTTGGGGTTGGCATAGTCGAAATGGCTGAAACCTTCGGCGTACTTGGCGGGCTCGCCGTACACCGTCAGGTAGGTTTGCGGGGCTGCGATCACCGCAGTGCTGGCCATTAGAAAGGCCAGGGTGGAGCAGAGCAGAGATGAAAAAGCCAATCGCATTATCAGCCTTGAGCGCCGGGTAAAGAATAATAAGGATTTGTACGCTAACGGCCTGGGCATCGCCAGTCATCAGATGCACAACGGCCCACCAAAGGGCGGGCCGTTGTTTATAGCATCAGCGCAGATTGAATCAATCCTGGCGGCTGGTGACTTCCAACAGGTGATAGCCGAACTGGGTCTTCACCGGGCCTTGCACGGTGTTGACCGGGGCACTGAAGACCACGGTGTCGAATTCCTTGACCATCTGGCCTGGGCCGAACGAACCGAGGTCACCGCCCTGACGGCTGGATGGGCAGCTGGAGTTGGCTTTAGCGACTTCTGCGAAATCAGCGCCGCCTTCGATTTGGGCCTTGAGTTCGTTGCACTTGTCTTCAGAGGCAACGAGGATGTGACGGGCGGTGGCTTTGGCCATGGTGAGTAACTCCTAGAGTAAAAAACGGTGAGCGTACCGGATTCAGGCGGTTATTTCTCGGCAAAGTTCCACTGGGTTTTCAGTCGCCGCTGTTTAGGTCATGCCGGTTCAAGGCAGTACGAGATAGTCGTTGCGCTGCACGATCGCTTGGTGCGCTGCTTGCACCAGGTGGATATAGCGGCCGTCCACCAGGTCGATGGGCAGGCAATCGTCGATATCCAGCACCGTGTCGGTGTGGGCCTGGGACCAGTGGCTGAGCATCTGCTGCTTACCTTTGCGCATGGCCTCCTGTTTGTTACGGGCGACCACCAGCAGGTAGTGGTGGGCTTCGCCAAAGCTATTGGCCTCGTAGCCGCCGAGGTTGATGAAGTACAGGCGCGGCGCATCGCCGTGGGGCGCCAGGTGGCTCAGTTCAACCTTCCAGCCGTCGACGCCATCGACGGCCATCCATGAATCGATGTGTACGCCTTTGGGGCTGCCAAACCAGGCGTCGCGTAATTGTGGGTAGGTGGCTTGCAGGGTATCGGCCACTGCGAATACCACATCGTGTACTTCGATCCTGGCTCGCGGGTGCTTTCCCCCGAGCATGACGACAAACAGCATTACCGGTGTTTCCTGGGGAGTGGTTAGAGGGCAACCATACTGCGATTGAGCTGGTTTGTCAAGCAATACCTATCTACCTGACACCCCAGGATCCAACTGTGGGAGCTGGCTTGCCTGCGATAACGCCCTGACAAGCAATACCTATCTACCTGACACCCCAGGATCCAACTGTGGGAGCTGGCTTGCTAGCGAAGGCGGCCTGGCAGTCAACACAGTTGGATTGTGTACATAGCCATTTCTGCGGTAACGGCCACCTAGGGTTCCGCCCAACGGCGGCTCACTTTCGAAAAGCGCGAAAGTAAGCAAAGCGCTCTTGCCCCACCACTCGGCACCTCGCTTAGGCTCGGTGTGCCCGAACACAGTCTTGAATCCGTGGGCCGCCGCCACGCGCCATCCATGGCGCGGGGCGGCTAACCC
>NZ_MPOR01000043.1:0-45519 GCF_001896155.1 Pseudomonas sp. FSL W5-0203 | reverse complement strand
CTTTTCAAAAGTGAGCCGCTGTAAAAGCGGAACCCTAAGTGGCCGTTACCGCAGGAATGGATATGTACTCGGTATAACTGTATCGACTGTCAGGCCGCTATCGCAGGCAAGCCAGCTCCCACAGTTGGATCGTTGGGGTGTCGGGTAGATAGGCGTCGGCTGGCGGGCCGCCTTCGCAGGCAAGCCAGCGCCCACAGGTCCACGTTAGCGCAACACCGTGGCCCCCTTGCACGCCTGCCCCGCCCTCTCACAGATCTCCCACCCACCACCCAGCGCCTTATAGATCCCCACCACCGCCAAGCGCTGTTCCGTGCGCGCCGCCGTCAATGCCCGGCGGCTGGTGAAGTCCGCGCGTTCGGCCTCAAGCACATCCAGGTACACACCCTCACCTTGCGCAAACCGCTCGCGCGCAAAGCTGGCTGCCTCACGGTTGGCGGCCGCCTCCAACAACCGCAAGCCCAGGGCGTTGCCGGCCGTACGGTTGGCCTGGAACGCATCATCGGTTTCCTGCAGGGCTCGCAACACGGTCTGGTCATAAGCGATCAATGCCGCCTGGGTGCGTGCCTCGCTGGCGGCAATCCGCGCTCGTACGCGCCCGGTGTCCAGCAACGACCAGCGAATCACCGGCGCGATAAAGTTCGACTGCATGCCCGCATCGCCCAGGGCGCTGAGACTTCCGGCCAGTAAACCGATGGAACCCTGCACCTGGATGTCCGGATACAAGCCAGCGGTTTCCACACCAATCTGCGCGGTCGCAGCCGCCAGCGTGCGTTCGGCCGCGGCAATATCGGCGCGACGCGCCAGCAGGCCGGCCGGGTCTCCCACCTGCAACGTGCGCAGGTTCAAGGTTTCACGCCCAGGCCGGGCCAGCGGTGGCTTGAACCCCTGGGGCGCTTGCCCCAGCAGCACCGCCAGCGCGTTGGTTGACTTGGCGCGACGTCGCTCCAGGTCAGGCGCTACCGCCTCGACATTGCGCAACAAGGCCTCGGCCCGCAGCCGGTCGAATTCGGTGGCGGCGCCGACGCTGACCATCTGCCCCACCAGGCCCAGGCTGTCGCGCTGGCTCTGACTGATATCCGCGACCACCGCCTGTTCGGCTTCGATCCCTTGTAACTCGAACCAGGTTGCCGCGACCGTCGCCGCGACGCTCGCTTGCACGCTGCGCAGCAATGCCTGACGCGACCCCGCCTGGGCCTGGGCCGCCTCCACCGAGCGACGCACGCGGCCAAACAAGTCGATTTCCCAGGCTGCATCCACCGCCGCGCGGGTAGTTTCAATAGAGCGCTGCTCGCCGAAGGGAGTCTCGACCTCGCTACGCTGGCGGTGCTCGTAGCCCAGGGCAGCGCCGCCGCTGGGCAGGAAGCCTTGGCGGCTTTCGCGCAGCAACGCCTTGGCTTCGTCCAGGCGCGCGGCAGCGATGCCGATGTCGTGGTTGGCCGCCAGTGCCTGTTGGATCAATTGGCTCAGTGCCGGCTCGTCGAACACTTGCCACCACTGCACCTCTACCTCACCCGGACCAAGCCCGGCGATGGGCGCGCCGAAGCTCGTCGCCCGCTGCGCAGCAGGCAGCACCGGCGCGGAGTAATCAGGCCCAACCGAGCCGCAACCGGCCAGCAGGGTCAACGACAACAGAAAAGCTGGATACGCCTGTTTCATGATGCGCTCTCCTTTAGCTGCACCTTCGGACTCGCCCCCTGGCGCTGCACGCGCAGCGCCAGGCTGCGCATCACCACATAGAACACGGGCGTCAGGAACAGACCGAACAGCGTCACGCCCAACATCCCGGCAAACACCGCAACCCCCATGGCATGGCGCATCTCGGCGCCTGCCCCACTGGCAAATACCAGCGGGACTACGCCGGCGATAAACGCCAGGGACGTCATCAGGATCGGGCGCAGGCGCAATTGACAGGCGTGGATCACCGCTTCCAATGGGCTGGCGCCTTCGGCTTCGAGGCTGCGGGCAAACTCGACGATCAGGATGGCGTTCTTGGCCGCCAAGCCCACCAGCACCACCAACCCGATCTGCACGAACACGTTGTTGTCGCCCTCCACCAGCCACACGCCGAGGATTGCGCTGAGCAGGCACATGGGCACGATCAGCAACACCGCCAACGGCAGCAGCCAACTGTTGTACTGCGCGGCGAGGATCAGATACGCCAGCAATACACACAGCGGGAAAATAAACAGGGCCGATGACCCGGCGAGCTTTTGCTGGTAGGTCAGGTCTGTCCATTCATAGGTCACGCCCTCGGGCAGTACCTCCTGGGCCAGGCGTTCCATGAGCGCAACCGCCTGCCCTGAGCTGACCCCAGGCATCGCGCCGCCAGAGATATCCGCCGAGGGATAGCCGTTGTAGTGGATCACCCGGTCAGGCCCGGAGCTCGGCGTGACCGTGACAAACGCTGATAACGGCAGCATGTCCCCGACGGCATTGCGCACCTGCAGACGGCCGATGGCTTCGGCTTGCATGCGATGGTCCGCATCGGCCTGGGCCGTGACTTTGTAGGTGCGGCCAAACCGGTTGAAGTCATTGACGTACAGCGACCCCAGATAGACCTGCAGCGACTCGAACACATCCGCCAGGCGCACGCCCTGGCTCTTGACCTGGGTGCGGTCGATGTCGACATTCAGTTGCGGCGCATTGACGTCCAGGCTGGTCATCAGCCCGGCCACTTGGCCTGACTCAGTGGCTTTGGTCATCAGGACCTGGGTCTGCTGCACCAGCGCCTCAAGCCCGACGCCGCCACGGTCCTCGACCTGCAGCTTGAAGCCCCCGGTCACCCCGAGCCCCGGCACCGGTGGCGGCGGGAACACGCCGAGGAAGCCGTCGGGGATGCTCGCAAACTTGGCTTGCAGACGCCCGGCGATGGCGACCGCCGCCATATCCGGCGAGGTGCGCTCTTTGAACGGATCAAGCATCACAAACATCACCGCCGCATTCGGGACGTTGACGAAGCCGTTGACCGACAGCCCCGGGAACGCCACGACGCTCTCGACCCCCGGCTCATCCAGGGCGATTTTCGACATTTGCCGCACCACCGCATCGGTACGCTCCAACGAGGCCGCGTTCGGCAGTTGGGCGATGCCGACCAGGTAGTATTTGTCTTGCATCGGCACGAAGCCGGCCGGTACCGCGTTGAAGCCGAACCAGGTCAACGCGAGCAAACCGCCGTAAGCCAACAGCGCCACGCCGCGACGGCCGACGACCTTGCGCACGGTATTGCCATAGGCTTGTGGCGCTCGCTGAAACGGCCGGCCCAGCACCTCAAGCAGCCGCGTGGCGCGACCACGCAGGCTGCGCGGGTCATGCACCAAGGCCGCATCCCGTTGCCGCAGCAACAGGCCGGCCAGCGCCGGGCTGAGGGTCAACGAGTTGACCGCCGAGAGGATGGTGGAAATCGCGATGGTCAGCGCAAATTGCCGATAGAACTCGCCTTGCAGGCCACTGAGAAACGCGGTGGGAATGAACACGGCCGCCAGCACCGAGGTGATCGCAATGATAGGGCCGGTGACCTCGCCCATCGCCCGTCGCGCAGCCTGCATCGGCTCCTCGCCGTTCTCGATATGCCGCTCGACGTTCTCCACCACCACGATGGCATCGTCGACCACGATGCCAATCGACAGCACCAGGCCAAACAGCGATAAGGTATTGAGGGAGAAGCCCATCAGGTGCATGACCGCAAAGGTGCCAATGATCGACACCGGCACGGCCATCAAAGGAATCAGCGACGCACGCCAGTTGCGCAGGAACACCACCACCACGATCACCACCAGCAGGATCGCTTCCATCAGCGTGATGGCCACCGACTCCAGCGAAGCGCGCACAAACACGGTGGGGTCATAGGCAATCCGCGACACCAGCCCCTCGGGGAAGTTGGTTTGCAGACGCTGCATGGTCTCGCGCACCGACTGCGCCACATCGAGGGCATTGGCCCCTGGGCTCTGGATGATCTGCAAGGCCACCGCCGGCTCGCCGTCCAACAGGCTGCGCAGCGCGTAGGCATCGGCGCCCATCTCGATACGGGCCACATCACGCAGGCGCGTGACCTGGCCGTTATCGCCGGTGCGGATGATGATATCGCCGAACTGCTCTTCGTCCGTCAGGCGCCCGAGGGTATTAACCGTGACTTGGAACGCCGCAGTAGAGTCCGGCGCCTGGCCGACCGAGCCGGCGGCCACTTGCACGTTCTGCTCGCGCACGGCAGCAATCACATCACCGGCGGTCAAGCCTCGGGCGGCGATCAGGTCCGGGTCGAGCCACAGGCGCATGCTGTATTCACCCGCGCCCCACACCAGCACATCGTTGATCCCCGGCAGGCGCGACAACTCATCGCGCACCTGCAGGTAGGCATAGTTGGAGATATAGAGCGGATCATAACGTTGGTCGGGGGACAGCAGGTGGACCACCATGAGGATGTCCGGCGAGGTCTTCTGCGTGACCACGCCCAGGCGCTGCACCTCTTCGGGCAAGCGCGGCAAAGCTCGCGAAACACGGTTCTGCACCTGGATCTGCGCCATGTCCGCGTTGGTGCCCTGGGCGAAGGTCGCGGTCAGGATCATGCGGCCATCGGTGGCCGACTGCGAGGTCATGTAAAGCATGCCCTCGACCCCGGTGATCACCTGTTCCAGCGGCGCTGCCACCGTCTCGGCAATCACCTGCGGGTTGGCCCCCGGATACGACGCGGTCACTTGCACCGTGGGCGGCGTGACGGCCGGGTATTCGCTCAACGGCAAATGGAAGAAGGCCACGATGCCGCCGATCATCATCAACACCGAGAGGACAATGGCGAAGATCGGTCGGTCAATGAAAAAGCGTGGGAAGCTCATTGCACGCCCCCCACCGCCAGCGGCGCCTCAAGCGGCTTGCCCTCGATGCTGGCGGCCAGCGGTGTCACCTGCATGCCGGGGCGCACCAGCCCTTTGACGACAATGCGCTCGCCCGGTTGCAGCCCCTGTTCGATGACCCGCAGGCCGTCGACCACTGGGCCCAGTTCCACCGGGCGGTATTCGGTTTTATCACCCTCACCGACTACCAGCACATAGCGACGGCCCTGGTCGGTGCCGATGGAATGGTCGGCAATCAACACCCGGGGTTGCGCCGCGCCGGTGTCCAGCTTGACCTTGGCGAACAGCCCCGGCGTCAAGCGCCCATCCGGGTTTTCCACCACCGCACGCACGCGCACCGTGCCGGTCTTGCGGTCAGCCGAGTTGGCCAGAAAATCCACGCGACCGGCCCGTGCATAGGTGGTGTCGTTGAGCATCGCCACCATGACCTTGGCGGCTTGTTCGCCCTTGGCCCCGGCGTGTTGCCGCGTCGCTGCCAACGAATGCAGGTAGGTGCGTTCATCCACATCGAAATACACATGCAAGGGGTCGATGGAAACAATCGTGGTCAGCGCTGTTTCCCCACGGGTGACATAGTTGCCTTCCGTCACCAGGGCGCGGTCGATACGCCCGCTGATAGGTGCGGTGACGCGGGTGTAACTCAGGTCCAGTTGGGCCGTATCCAGCGCAGCCCTGGCGGCCTCCACCTGCGCTCTGCCGGCGTTCAACGAAGCAACGGCGGTGTCGAGACGATCACGTGCCACCACCTTCTTGGCATATAACTGCTCGGCACGGCCATGCTCGGCCTGGGCCAGCAACGCATTGGCCTCGGCCTCGCGCAGACGTGCCTTGGCTGCGTTCACTGCCGCCTGGAACATACGCGGATCGATCACAAACAATGGACTGCCCTTGGCCACGAACTGCCCTTCAGGCACGCTGACACTTTGCAGATAGCCACTGACTCGCGGGCGTAATTGAACCTGGTCGATCGCGGTCAACGAACCGGTGTACTCCACAAACGGCGTCACCGCACGCGCCACCACCTGGGCTACCGGCACGCCAGGGGGCTTGGCGGCCGCGGCTGGCGGTGAATTGTCTGAGCATCCGCCCAGCGTCAACGCTACGGCCAACACCCCGGTGATCAGGCTGACTGGTTTGGTGTACATCGTTCACCCTCCTTGGAATTTTCAAGACAAACCGACACGTAGGTTTTTATCCGGCTTGCCATACTGGGAAGGTCAAGCGCTATAAAACCGGGGGTGTGTTTTGTCTGGGAAATACTTGGAGGTGAATCAAATGGCGGCCAGCGTGGCTTGGTGGCGCTCGGGGTTACCTGTCGAACGCGGCTGAAGGTGGGAGCTGGCTTGCCTGCGAAGGGATCGACCCGGTTTGGTTGATAGACCGAGGTGCCTGCATCGCAGGCAAACCAGCTCCCACCTTTGGATTGCGCGGTGTCAGCCTGGTATCTGTGGGCTCAGGCTCAGGTCCAGGCGACTACCAGCAAGCCGGCGCCCAACACCAGGCACAACGGCGAATAGAAGTAGGTGTCCAGACGAGCGAACCGCGACCCGCCGACCTTCTTGAAGAACCCCACCAGCTCCGAATCCCCTATCGCTCGGGCAAACATCAGCACGGCAATCGCGCTGATGCCCCACTGCAACGCCCCATGGGACACCGGCGAGAAATACAGCCCGGCGCGCAGGCACACAAGCAAGGCAATCGCCACCAGCCCCATCGCCACCAGAAAAGTGCCCAGCGCCGACGGTTTGAACGCCGGCCTGGGCCCGCTGGCAAACTCTCCGGGCAGTTGCGGGATAGCGGCCAGGCTGCCGAGCTTGCCACCCGCAGCCCAATACAGATGCACCATGCTGATGAAGGTAAATACCCCGACGATCCACCGCGCAATCACAAAGCTCATGGTCGGCGCTCCACAAAAATGTGCGAATGAGGATAGCCGCCCTGAGTTTTTTTGCAGGCATTTCGTCGGTCGCTGATGATAAAGTGCCGCCCCATGAAACTTGCCCGTGCCGACCGTTCACTCATTGCCTGGATGCTCTACTGCTGCGTCCTGTTCAATGTGTTCGCCTGCAGTATTGGTCATGGGCAAAGGGTGGGGATGCAGCTCAACGGCATCAGCGGCCAGTTCTGTACGGTCGACCCACGTACCCAGGCGCCGCTGCCCAGCAACTCGACGGACGAGAACCTGCCAACGCTGTCGAAGGCGTTTGGTTGCCCGCTGTGTTCTACCGGCGGCATGGGCCCGGCGCTCAACTCCCACCTGAATGTGGCGGTCCTGCCGCAACCCCATGCACCGCCTGCTGCGGTGGTGCTTGCCGCTGACATCCCTGCCCGCTTCACCTGGCCTGCGGCTAATCCGCGCGCGCCACCTGCCCTTGCCTGATCCCTGCGCTTACTGATCTGCATCGCCCCGTTTCCGTCAGGAGTACGGGTAGCAGTGCGTTGTTTTCGAGCCAAGTTTTCAGGATTCCAACCATGAAACATTTACCCCTGCTGGCGGGCCTGTTCGGCTGCCTGCCTGTTTGCGCCTCGGCCCTTGAGTTGGCCCCGACCACCATTGACGGCGAGCAAAGTGCCGAGCCTGGGCTGGCCCTGGACCAATCCAGCGGCATGGCCTCGCGCCTGGGCCTGAGCGTGCGGGAAACCCCGGCGTCAGTGGCCATCGCCAACCGCAACGATATCGAGCGCCACGGCGCCAAGACCTTCCGCGATGCGGCCAATACCCTTCCCGGTGTCAACGCCAGCGCCCCGCCCGGTTTTGGCGGTTTTGTCTCGTACCGAGGGTTTACCAGTAGCCAGATCACCCAGATGTTCAACGGCATCAATGTCGCCACGGGCCTGGCGCGGCCGGTGGATGCGTGGATCTATGACCGCGTCGAACTGGTAGGCGGCCCCTCCTCCTTGATCAACGGCGCAGGCTCAGTGGGTGGCTCGCTGAACTACGTGACCAAGCTGGCAAACCGCGAGGAACAGGCCATCGAAGGCCAACTGAGCTATGGCAGCTACGACACCGCCGGTCTGGCGTTCGGCCTCAACCATGCGCTGACCGAACCCGGTGCCGAGGTGCAGCATTACGCCCGCCTGGATGTGAGCCGCAACACCAACCACAGCTACATCGACCGCGACCAGCGCGATGCCTGGAGCGTGGCGTTTTCCCTGCTCAGCGACCTCACCCCCAACCTGTCCCACACCCTGGCCCTGGAATATCAGGACGAACATGAAGACAGCCCGTATTGGGGTACGCCGGTGCTCAACCCCAAGGCCGGTGAACTGAAGATCGACAAGCACAACCGCTTCAATAACTACAACGTTGCCGACGGCCGTTATGAGCAACGCACGATCTGGGCACGTTCAATCATCGACTACCGGATCAACGACAGCACCACACTGAAAAATACCCTCTATCACCTCGACAGCCAGCGCGACTATCGCAACCTGGAGACCTACCAGTACAACGCCGACAACAGCGCGGTGAACCGCTCAACGGCCTATCAGGTGCGGCATCAGGGCGAGCAGAACGGCAACCAGTTCGAACTGCGCCATGACACGAGCGTGTTCGGCCTTGCCACCACTTGGTCGGGTGGTTTTGAGTACAAGGTCAACAGCACCACCAACAGCCCCTTGAACGTGCCGGGCAAAAGTACCGTGGACCCTAACCACTACGACCCAGGGCACTTCTATGATATTCCCGGTACCCAGCCAGGTTTCGTCAAGGACAAGACCAACCAAGTAACCACCAAGGCACTGTTCGTGGAAAACCGTCTGGGACTGACGGATAAGCTCTCGCTGCTGACCGGCCTGCGCTATGACGCCATCGACCTGGACGTGACCAACCACAGCACCATCACCGCCACCAACCCACGGCACTTCAAGCGCAGTTGGGAGCCGCTAACGGGCCGGGTGGGCCTGACCTATCAGTTCATCCCGTCCGCCAACGTCTATGTGCAATACAGCACCGCCGTCGAACAGCCCAATACCACCACCCAAGTGTTCGACGTGTCCACGGGCAAGCAATGGGAAATCGGCAGCAAGTTCGATTACCTGGAAGGTCGGGGCTCCGCCACGGTCGCCGCCTACAAGATCGAACGCAAGGACTTTGCCGTCACCGACCCGCTGGACCCGACCAACAGCATCCCGGTGGGCGCGCAGTCGTCCAAGGGCATCGAACTGGCCAGCTCGTTGCGCATCACGCCGAAGCTATTGGCCGAAGGCAACTTCGCCTGGGTAGACGCGCAGTACGATGAGTTCAACGAGAAAATCGCCAGCGGCTCGGTGGTGTCGCGTAAGGGCAATACGCCGACCAACGTGCCCAAGCGCGTGGGTAGCCTATGGCTGACCTACGATTTTGCCGAGGATTGGCAAGGTGGGGTGGATGCGCGGTATGTCGCCCAGGTGTACGCGGACAATGCCAATACCCAGACCGTACCGGCCTATACGCTGTTCGGCACCTTCCTGCGCTATAAGCTGGATGCGAACACCTCGGTAACCGGGCGCGTGCGTAACCTGACTAACGAGGTGTACGCGGAGTTTGCCCATGTGTCGCCGGCGTATTATCTGGGGTCACCGAGGACCTTTGAGCTGGCCGTACACACCAAGTTCTAACGCTGCAACGACCGTTGACTTGAAATGCAATTGAATGTGGGAGCTGGCTTGCCTGCGATAGCGGTGGGTCAGCATAAAAATATGTTGTCTGACACTCAGTCATCTCAGGCAAGCCAGCTCCCACATCTTGATCTTCGCTCGATACAAAGACCGCCGGTTACTGGAGGCTCGCCTCGATCTTCTGCGCCACATCTTCCGTCAACCAGGCCTTCCATACCTGCGGATGTTCCTTGAGAAACGCCTGGGCCACCTCCCGAGGCGGCGTGTGGTGCTCGCTCATCGTCGCCAAGGCTTTGTTAAGCGGCTCGATGGGAAACTCGACCTTCTCGAAGAACTGGGCAATCTGTGGATGTTCCTGCTGGAACGGCGTCGACACGCCAATGCTCAGCTTGGAAGCCAATGAGCGTGTCGGCTTCGGGTTCGGGTTGTCTGCGTCAGTCAGGGTCTTCCACGCATCTGCATCAAATGGCGGTTCTTCCAGCTGGATCAATTTATAGCGCCCCATCAACGGGGTCGGCGACCAGTAATAGAACAGCACGGGCTTGCCCCGGCGAATCGACGAGGCAATCTCCGCATCCAGCGCCGCCCCCGAACCGCTGCGGAAGTTCACGTAGCTGTCGTCCAGCCCATAAGCCTTGAGCTTCTGTTTGTTGACCACCTCGGAGGTCCAGCCGATGGGGCTGTTGAGAAAGCGCCCCTTGCCTGGGGACTCCGGGTCTTTGAACACGTCCTTGTAGCGCGCCAGGTCCTGTACGCTTTTCAAATCTGGTGCCAGGGGTTTGAGTCCTTTGGAGGGGTCACCCTTGACCACGTATTCCGGCACCCACCAGCCTTCGGTAGCGCCTTTGACGATATCGCCCAGGCCCGCCACCTTGCCTTCGGCTTGCGCCTTGACCCACACAGGGCTGCGGCCTGCCCACTCCTCGCCGATCACCTGGATATCATTCTTGGCCAGGGCGGTTTCCAGGGTGATGGTGGTGCCAGGCAACGTGTCGGTGGGCAGGTCATAGCCCTTCTCGACGATAAAACGCAGTACTTCTGTGATCAGGCTGCCGCTTTCCCAGTTCAGGTCGGCAAAATGCACCGGCGCCTGGGCGGCCGATACCGGCAATGACAGACTCAGGGTCGTCAGGCCCATCGCCAGCAGTGACTTCAATCCTTTCATGCCTTTGCACCTCGCGTTTTCGCAGTCATGGCGAACGGCTTTGCTGCAAATGCGCGAAGCCTCTGAATAGTTAAGTCAACTCAACTGTAGTAGAGGTTCCAAAAGACAAAGAGGCACAACATGTTCAGCGCCTACTCGCTGGCCTTGAAGGTCACCAGCTCACCCTTGCGCCATTTGGCGACTTTGCCCGTCACGGCTTTCAGGGTTTTGGTCAACCCTTCTTGCAATTGATCGTGGGCAGCGAATACCAGCATCACGCTGTGGCCTTCCTTGAACACGATACCCTGGCCTTCGTTCGACGACACAAAGGCATAGTCGCCGATGCCGTACACAGTCAACTTGATATCGCGAAACCTCAATTCGAACTTTCCACCTTCACGGCTGGGCAACACCGCCGCGCGAAAATGGTCACCCACTTTGAGTTCCAGACGTGGCTTGTCATCCACGACCAGCGCCGTTTCGGTATCGATCTCGGCGATATAAATACCTTCCGGCGTCTGTTCAGTGACGTAGACAAACCGGGATTGAAACTGCTTGACCAACTTTGCGCGCAAATCACCCAGCACGAATAACGCGTGCATATCCAGATTACTGACTGCCAAGGAAACGCCCCCACATCAAAAAAGCACTGGCCGCCAAAGCGAACAGCACAAAAAAATGGCCGTTACGACACGATACAGAGTCATTAAAAAACTGAAGAGAACTCGTAAGGCTAGTACAAACCTCAACGGCGGACCTCATGCGGAGTCAACCGTGATACAGCAAATCACAGGTTCAACGACCCGAGAATACGGGTCTGCCGACTTCAGAGAATAACCCAATTAAAAATGCAGTTTTCCGACATCCCAACACAAAAAAACATCTGGGCATGGAACCAGTCACGAACTACCGACGACAATACTAGAACAGCAACCAGGGTGAAAACCACCCGAAACATCGCAGACAAGCTAACCGGATCGATCGACAGGAGCTGAGCATGCAACGACGTCAACACGACGCTACGTCTTTCCACACTCGTTCACCATGTCCCGACGAACAGCAATACTACTGCCTGCTGAACCTGAATGGGTACTCCAATTCAGTGCTTTACCAAGTTGTACCCGCAGGAAAGAACTTTTTTCATATTCTTGAAGTGCCCAGCGGCAAGATCAAGGGGTTTCGCAGCGATCACATCAAAGCCTGCGAACTGGCCAAGTCCCTTGAAGCCAAGCTATACGCCTCAGGCGGCGGAATCGTTTCGTCGCCTGGATGACTTTACCGCGCCACTGCCCCTCAACAACTGCCATACTGGCCTGTCCATGGAAGTTTGCCCCCCGCGGGTCAGGTTTCATCAACGCAGTTACCTTGAAGGGAAAGCCATACGTGACGGAATTTGATATTGGCGAATTTATTATCCACGGCGATGCGAGAGAAGTAGACGGTGAGTTTCAAGCGGTCATCATCATGCGAGCCAAACCACCGCTGAACAAGGTCACCGCGCACCAAGTGGAAAAAGACCGCTGGTTCAAAACCGCCGACGCAGCAGCCGTCGCTGGCAAAGAGGCGGCCAAGGCACTGAAAGCCGCCGTGGATTGCGGCGCGCTCAATTCCTGACAATCCGATAGAACTCTGGCGTCCCCCAAGCCCTCACATGCATGACGATAAACCCGCATGGAGAACGTTATGGACACCACGACCCCAACCCTTGAAACCCTGTTCGAACAACTGGGCCTGGATTCCAGCCAGGAAGCCATCGAACGTTTCACCGCCGAACATCGCCTGCCCGATGAGGTAAAACTCATCGACGCGCCATTCTGGAGCGAACAGCAGGCGAACTTCCTCAGGGAACAATTGCACGTCGACGCAGAGTGGGCGCCCGCAGTGGATGACCTCAATGCGCTGCTGCATGAACGTCCCCACGGTTGATTCAATGCAGGCTGTCTGACTCTTCACTGCGTAACAGCGCTTGCCAGGCAGCCTGGCATTCCTGCGCCTCGTCCCGGCTGGCGAACGCGGTGCCGCGTTGCTCACCGTTGAGCAACACCACCCAGCAGGCGCGCTGGCCCAGGGCACGAAGGGTTTCAGGCACGCCACTGCCGATCATCACGGCCACATCGACTTTGTTTTGCATGGAGCTTCTCCGCAGCATTAGTTAGCTGGCTAACAATGTTGGCCATGCTACGGTTTTATTCCAGTTGGAAAAAGCTATCTGCGGAATAGCTTCATTGCATAAACAGCAACAATGTAGAGACGGGGACGGCCAGCTCGAGTGCCGCCCCATTCATCAGATCAAGCTTGACGCTGGTGCTTGTCGATCTGCTCGTGGCGCTCTTGCGCTTCGATGCAGTACTTGGTGGTGGGGCTGATCAGCAGGCGCTTGAGGCCGATAGGCTCGCCGCTGTCGTCACACCAGCCAAAGGAATCTTCCTTGATGCGTTCCAGGGCACGCTCAAGTTGCGGCAGCATGCGCTGGTCGCGGTCAATGGCGTTCACCAGCCAGGTGCGCTCTTCTTCGACAGAAGCCGCGTCAGCCGGGTCGGCCGGGGTGTCCAGGCTTTCAATGGCGATACGGTTCTGCTCAATGCGCTCGTGGTGTTCCACCTTCATGTCTTGCAGCAACTTCTCGAAAAAAGCGTGCTGTTCGGCATTCATGTAGTCATCCGCCGGCATGGCCAGCAACTTTTCCTTTGTCATTGATTTCTCTATAAAAAATACGTGCATTAAGGCGAATAAGGGAGCGTTCCGCAAGGCCTGTGCAGGTCTCGGAAGGGCGCCGTCCATTTCAAGCGCCACCCGGCACTCAATTTACGAGGGGCGGCAGTCTAAGGCCGACTTGAGGGCGCAGCAACTGAAAAGACAGGCATTTTTTCCCGATTAACCCCCAAAGGCACCAGGACGGGCTTGGCGAATGGTCATCGGAGTGCGTTTATAGCAAGAAATTCAGTGTTGTGGAGCTATATAGAAGACAAACGGTTGAAAGTGCCTCATCCCCTGTAGGAGCGAGCTTGCTCGCAAAGAACTCAAGGACACCGCGTTCAGTCAGAAAGCCCGCGTTATCTTTGCAGCTTTTGCGAGCAAGCTCGCTCCTACAGGGCAGGAACTCAGCGCTTGAGCTTGCGCTTGTTGCGGTATTGGTCGATCACCACCGCCACCACAATGATCAGGCCCTTGATGATGTCCTGGATATACGCATCCACCCCGACAAAGGTAAACCCGCTGGCCATCACCCCGAGGATCAACGCGCCGATCACCGTGCCGGTGATGCGCCCTACTCCACCGGCCAGGCTGGTACCGCCGATCACTGCGGCGGCAATCGCGTCCAGCTCGTAGGACATGCCCATGCCGGCTTGCCCCGTCGCTGCACGTGCCGAGGCAACCACACCGGCCAGGCCCGCCAGGAGACCGGCGATGCTATAGACGATGATCAAGTGACGCTTGACGTTGATCCCCGAAGTGCGCGCCGCTTGCATGTTGCCGCCGATGGCATAGGTGTACTTGCCGTACTTGGTGTAACGCAGGGCAATGTGGAAGATCACCGCCACCACCAGGAAGATAATCACCGGCATCGCGCCATGGCCGATCGCCGTGTAGGAGTCCGAGAGCATGCTCACCGGCTGACCTTCGGTGTAATAGCGCGCCAGGCCACGGGCCGAGACCATCATGCCCAGGGTTGCGATAAACGGCGGAATGCCGGTGACCGCAATAATGCTGCCGTTGATCGCGCCCGCTAAAAGCCCCACGCCCAAGCCCATCGCCACCGGGATCCACACCGGCAAATCGGTGAGGGACGGAAACACCGCCCGGGAAAAGTCGGAGGTCTGCGCCAGGCTGGCGGCGATCATCGCTGACAAGGCCAGCACCGAGCCGGACGACAAATCGATGCCCGTGGTAATGATCACCTGGGTCACACCGATGGCCAGCAGGCCGATGATCGACACCTGCAGGATCATCAGCACCAGACGCTGGGAGTTCATTAGAAAGCTCTGGTCGCGCACGATCCAGCCAAACAGTTCAAACACCAGGCCGATACCGATCAGCACCAGGAAGATACTCAGCTCGGTGGGCATGCGTCGACGGTTCTTGACCGGTGCGGTTGCCGGCTTGTTGTCTGTTATTGCGTTCATAACCCATCACCTTCTTATTCTGTAGATCAGTGGACTGCGGTCATCCCGGAAGCCAACTGCATGACTTTTTCCTGGGTCGCCTCGGCGCGGTCCAGGGTGCCCATCAGTTCACCTTCGTGCATTACCATCACCCGGTCGCTCATGCCGAGCACTTCGGGCAGTTCGGAAGAAATCATGATCACCGCCATGCCCTCGCTGGCGAGGAAGGCGATCAAGCGATAGATCTCAGCCTTGGCGCCCACATCGATACCACGCGTCGGCTCATCGAGGATCAGCAAGCGTGGGTTGGTCATCAGCCAGCGCGCCAGCAAGGCCTTTTGCTGGTTGCCACCGGACAAGGTGTCGATGCATTGCTCCAGGGACGGGGTTTTCACCCGCAGCTTCTTGCACATGTCTTCACACAGGGCACGCAAGGCCTTCTGCTGGATAAAACCGTTACCCGAATAGTGCGGCAACACCGCCATCTCCATGTTCTCCAGCACCGACAGGCACGGGAACAGGCCGCTGAGCTTGCGGTCCTCGGTCAACAGCGCAAAGCCTTTCTCAATGGCCATATGCGGGTCGGTAATGCGCACCGCCTTGCCGTCCAGGGTGATTTGCCCGCTGGAACTTGGAGTGATACCAAAAATGGTTTCCGCCACATTGGTGCGCCCGGAGCCCATCAGCCCGGCGATCCCGAGGATCTCCCCGGCGTGCAGGTCGAACGATACGTCCTTGAATACGCCGTCCAGGCTCAGGTCGCGCACCGACAGTAACAGCTCGCCAATAGGCGTTTCGCGCACCGGGAACAGCTGGCTCAATTCACGCCCGACCATCATCGAGATGAGGCTGTCGCTGTTCATGCTGTCGGCCCGTTGCAAGCCGATGTATTGGCCGTCGCGGAACACCGCCACTTCATCGGCGATGGCGAACACTTCGTTCATCTTGTGGGTGATGTAGACGATGCCTTTGCCCTGGGACTTGAGGTCGGCAATGATCGAAAACAGGTGGGCCACTTCCTTGTCGGTAATGGCCGAGGTGGGTTCATCCATGATCAGGATGTCGGAGTCGTAGGACACTGCCTTGGCAATCTCGACCATCTGCCGTTCGGCAATGCTCAGGTTGCCGACCTGTTCTTCCGGGTCGAGGTTGATGCGCAGGCGCGCCAGCAACTCGGCGGTGCAACGGTGCATTTCGCGGTGGTTGACCATGTGCAGGCTGTTGAGCTGTTCGCGGCCGATCCAGATGTTCTCGGCGATGCTCATATGGGGCATCAGGTTGAGTTCCTGGTGGATCATCGCGATCCCGGCCTTTTGCGCGGCCAGCGGCGTTTCAAAGGTGATCGGCTTGCCACGCAGGCGAATCTCGCCGGCGTCGGGCTGGTAGATGCCGGCAATGATCTTCATCAGCGTCGACTTACCCGCGCCGTTCTCGCCCATCAACGCCAGCACCGTGCCGGGGCGCACCCGCAGTTGCACATCGTCCAGGGCCACGACACCGGGAAAGCCTTTGCTAATGTTGAGGATTTCCAGCAGGTAGGGTTCGTCCAGAGCCAGCGCCGGTTGAGCGGCGGGCTGCGACGTGGCGGCTTGAGCAAGCATAGGGAGGTACTCCATCTGCAGGACGGCCGTAACCGCCCTGCCGGCTTATTGTTGTGGTGTCAGGGCTACTTGAAGTCTTTGACGTTGTCCGGGGTGATCAACTGGAACGGGATCACCACGTTCTGCTCGACCGGCTCGTTCTTGGCCATCTTGCGCGCCGCCTCTACCGACCCCACCGCCTGGCCTTTGGCATCCTGGAACGCCGACACGGTCATGTCGCCCTTGGTGATCGCGTTCAAGCCATCGGGCGTGCCGTCGACACCGGCAATCAACACGCTGCCTTTTTCCTTGCCGGCCGATCTCAGGGCCATGGACGCACCGATCGCCATCTCATCGTTGTTGGCCAGCACCGCATTGAACTCCCGGCCCTGGGTCAGCCAGTCGTTGACCAGGGTCATGCCCCTGTCACGCAGCCAAATGCCGGTTTGTTCCTGCTCGATCTTGATGTCCGGGTACTTGGCCAGCACTTCCTTCACGCCCTTGGTGCGGTTGGTGGTGGAGTTGTTCGCCAGGTCGCCCAAAAGAATCACGATCTTGCCCTTGCCGCCGAGCTTTTCGGCGATGTACTGCATTTGCAGGCGGCCGGCCTCGACGTCATCGGAGGTCACGGCCACCACGTCCTTGGGCAAGTCTTTCTGGTCAGGACGGCGGTTGACGAACACCAGCGGGATACCCGCCTTGGTGGCGGCACTGATGATGTTCTTGGTCGACGCGGTATCGACCGGGTTGACGATAATCGCGTCGACCTTCTGGCTGATGAAGTTCTCGACCTGGCTCAACTGCTTGACCACATCGGCGCGGGCATCTTCGAACTGCAGTTGCACGCCATCGCCTTTTGGATAGGACTTGGCTTGCTTGTCCATGTCCTCGCGCAGGTAAGTGAGGAAGGTGTCATCGAACGCGGACATCGTCACGCCCACCTTGAGGTCGGCGGCGCCGGCAACGCCACTGGCCAGCAGCATGGACAGGGCCAGGGCGGTAAAACGGATCGGGGTCTTCATGAACGGTCTGTCTCCACTTTCTTGTTGGTTTTTTTCGACGTTGCGTTGATCAGGACTCGGCTGTCAGTCGCACCACCGGCGCGCCAGGAATGCAGCACACCAGCGCGCCCTGGTTTTCGACGCACAGCACATTCAGGAAGGAGAAGTAGAACGGCCGGGCGCGGGGCAGTCCGCGTGGCGCTTGGAGGGGGCGTAAAACTCGCAGTACAGCGTTGAAGATTTTCATCTGACGGTACCTGGTTGTTTTTGATCTTGTTTTTGTTGAGTCGCCCGTAGGTTCCGGGACGTACTTTATGCAACCTGGAAAAGACTGTATTAGAAAATAATTTCCATATCAACTTATTTTAGAATTTTATTCTATTTTTGTCGAGACCACCTGCTGGCGCTCAGCGCTCAACCGTGCGGCATCCAATATACGGGTGGTTTCCAGGGCGTCATAGGCGTTGACCGGCAGCGGCCCCTGCCCCACCACGGCCGCTTGCAACTGCCGATAGAATTGGGGCCAGCAGCCCTTCTCCGACGGCACCCGCTCACGCTCCGACCCTTGTTCGAACCAGCCCCAGCGTCGGTGCTCCTCAGCGCCCCAGTGGTCACCTTCGGTTTTCGGCGACTTGCCGGCCAGCAGCACTTCTTCTTGGCCGTCCAGGCCGTCGATGGTGTAGCAACCCAGGCTGCCACTGACGCGAAATCGCGGCGCCTGGCTGTTCTGCAACGCGTTGCCCCACAGGTGCGATATCACGCCGTTGGCATGAGTGAGGGAGACAAAGAAGCCGTGGTCCACGGTGGGATGTTCTGGTGTGTAGTGCAATTGGGCGAACACCCGCTCCACCGGTCCGAACAGTTGCAACGCCTGGTCCACCAGATGGCTGCCCAGGTCGCGCAGCCATCCTCCACCGCTGGCATTGCCCACAGCTTGCGGGCTGTAGCGCTCCACGCGGGATTCAAAGCGGGTGATGGTGCCCAAGGCGCCAGCGTCGATCAGTTTGCGCAGGGTCAGGTAATCCGAATCCCAGCGCCGATTCTGATAAACACTGAGCAACGAGCCCTGACGCTCGGCAGCGGTAATCAGGGCCTGGGCTTGTTCGGCGTTGGCGGCAAAGGGCTTGTCGCTGACCACCGCCACCCCGTGCTCGATGGCTTCCAGCACCAAGGCCGGGCGACCTTTGAGGGTGGTGGAAATCACCAGGGCATCGACGCCGGCTTCGACGATCTGGCCGATGGAGTCGAAGGCTTTGACACCTGGAAGATCAGTACTCAATTGCTGGCGACGTTCGGGTGAACGCGTCACCACGCCGACAAAGGTGGCGCCAGGCAGGGTGGCGATCAGCGGCGCATGAAAAAAGCGCCCACCGTGGCCGTAGCCCACTAGTCCGATTCGCATGCTCAACTCCAGAATTGATTTGGGAACCCAAGCCAGCTCCCACAGTGTTAACCACATTTCTTCAGTGAGTTAGCCGTAGAAGTGTGGGCGATCTGGCAGGCTGACTTTCACAATCTGCCCACTGCCCTGGGCTTCAATACACGCATCTGCCGCCACCGCCGCCGCAAACCCATCCCAGGCCGACGGCCCGCCGACCTGCCCGGCCAGCACGCTGTCGATAAATGCCTGCAACTCCACGTCATAGGCACCGATAAACCTATCCTTCCAATCCATCAGGATCGCGTTGGACAGCTTCGCGTCGCTGCGCAGTTGCACCTGAGATGGCTCCGGCAACTTGGCGATACCGCTCTCCCCCACCACCTCACACTGGATGTCGTAGCCGTATTGGCAGTTCACAAACACTTCCACGTCGATACGCGTGCCTTTGGCAGTTTCCAGCAGCACGATCTGTGGGTCGCGCAGGTGCGCCAACGCCTTGCTCGTCTTGCGCGGGAACACCACCTGCACGGACACGTAGTCGTCGTTGAGCAGCCAACGCAGCACGTCCAGCTCATGGATCAGGGTATCGGTGATCGCCATGCCGGTGTTGTAGTTCTCGCCCACCGTGGGGTTACGGTGCGCGCAGTGCAGCATTAACGGCTCGCCAATCTGGCCGCTGTCGATCACCGCCTTGAGGGCGCGGTAGCCTTGATCATAAGGGCGCATGAAGCCCACCTGGACCAGACGCTTACCGTGTGCCACTTCGGCCTCGACAATGTTGCGGCAGCCCTCGGCCGTCACCGCCAGCGGTTTTTCACAGAACACCGGTTTGCCGGCGGCGATGGCGGCCAGTACGAACTCTTCGTGGCTGGGGCCCCACGAGGTCACGAGGATCGCTTCGACCTCCGGCGAATTGATCAGCGTATGACCATCCGGATACACCTCGGCATCCAGTTTCAAGTCCGCCACCACCTGGGCCGCCTGCTCAAGGTTGATATCAGTGACCGCCACCACCTGGCTGTTGAGCAGGGTCTGGCTGCAACGACGAATATGGTCCCGGCCAATGGCGCCCGTACCAATCACTCCAAGCTTCAAAGACATGCAAACACTCCTCTTGTTGTTAGTACTGCCGGGCCTTGGCCAGGTGTTCATTGAGTTTTTTTGCCGCTGCATTCGTGCGTTCACTGGTGGACACTTGCGCCACACCCACCCGCCACCACGACAGGTAGCCGTGGATCATGGTCTTGGGCAGCACCTTGATATCGATCAGGGTCGAGACGGTTTGCGTGCGCGCATCGGCCAGGGCCGCTTCCAGCTGCTCTACCGTGCTGACCTTGTAGGTCTTGCAGCCATAGGCCGCCGCACTCATGGCGAAATCCACCGGCACCAGGCCGCCGTCGAGCTTGCCGCTCTCGGGGTTACGAAAGCGGAACTCCGTACCGAAGCTGTCCATGCCGTTGCCGATCTGCAGGTTGTTGATGCAACCGAACGCCATGTTGTCCAACAGCACCACGTTGATCTTGCGGCGCTCCTGGATCGAGGTGGCCAGCTCCGAGTGCAGCATCATGTAGGAGCCATCGCCAACCAGGGCGTACACCTCCTTGCTTGGCTCGGCCAGCTTCACGCCCAGGGCAGCGTTGATCTCGTAGCCCATGCATGAATAGCCATATTCGACGTGGTAGGTGTTGACGCCCTTGCTGCGCCAGGCACGCTGCAAATCGCCGGGCAGGCTGCCGGCGGCAGCCACGATGATTGCGTCATCGGCCAGGCGTGCATTGAGCACGCCGAGCACCGCGCTTTGGGTCAGGCACGAACCGGTCAGCTCGATGAATTCCCGCAGGACGGCACGGTCCAGGTGGTCGTCGACTTCGGGGACAAACTCATCGCCCTGGTAGTGCACCTGATGCACGCGGTCCACTTCGGCGTCGAGTTGCGCCTTCGCGTCAGCGACCTGTCCGCCCCAGCCCGAACGGTAATCGCCCAGGGCATCGGCCAATGCTTCAAGCGCAACTTTCGCATCGGCCAGCACTTGCACACCGTCCAGCTTCAACGCATCGCAGGGGCTGATATTGAGGTTGAGAAACTTCACCTCGGGGTGCTTGAACAGCGATTTTGACGAGGTGGTGAAGTCGGTATAACGAGTGCCGATGCCAATAATCAGGTCGGCCTCAGGCGCCAGCAGGTTAGCCGCCAGGCAGCCGGTTTCGCCGATGCCGCCGACGTTCAACGGATGGCTGGAAACCACGACGCTCTTGCCCGCCTGAGTTTCCGCGAAAGGAATATCGAAACGCTCGGCAAAGGCTTGCAGTGCCTGGTTGGCGCCGGAGTACTTGACCCCGCCGCCGCAAATGATCAGCGGCTTGCGCTTGCCGCGAAACGCAGCCAGCGCGTCACCGATCATGGCGCTGGTGGCCGGGCGTCGGTCGATGCGGTGCACGCGTTTTTGCAGGAAATAGTCGGGGTAGTCCCAGGCTTCGGCTTGTACATCCTGGGGCAAGGCCAGGGTCACCGCGCCGGTTTCAGCCGGGTCGGTCAGCACGCGCATGGCATGGATCGCCGCGGTCATCAGTTGCTCCGGGCGGTTGATGCGGTCCCAGTATTTGCTTACGGAGCGGAAGGCGTCGTTGGTACTGATGCTCAGGTCGTGGAATTGCTCGATCTGCTGCAACACCGGGTCGGGCTGGCGGCTGGCATAGACATCACCGGGCAGCAACAGCAACGGGATGCGGTTAGCGGTGGCGGTGGCTGCGGCGGTGAGCATATTGGCCGCGCCCGGCCCGACCGAGGCCGTGCATGCATAGATCTTGCGGCGCAGGTGCTGCTTGGCAAACCCGATGGCGGCATGGGCCATGCCTTGTTCGTTGCGGCCCTGGTGCACCACCAAGTCGCCGCTGTCCTGCTCCAGGGCCTGGCCGAGGCCCAACACATTGCCATGCCCGAAAATAGTGAATACCCCGGCGACGAACTTACTCTGTACGCCATCGACCTCGATGTATTGATTATCCAGAAACTTCACCAGGGCCTGGGCCATGGTCAATCTTGTTGTGGTCATCACTTGCACCTTGTGTGACTGCAATTGAAGTGTTCAACACCGATCCACTGTGGGAGCTGGCTTGCCTGCGATAACGGTCTATCAGTTGCACATGTATTGCCTGACACACCGCTATCGCAGGCAAGCCAGCTCCCACATTTTTGATCGCGTTATGGCAAGGGCTTTTGCAAATACGCCATGCTGCTGCCCAACGCCTGCTGGATATCCGCCAACCCGTGCACGCTTTCGGCAAACGGTTCGAACGACAGATAGCCGCTGTAGCCAGTGCTGAGCAAGGTGTCGATCTGCGCCGCATTCCCGAGGATATCGTCCTCGCCCACCAGCACGCGGTGGCCGTCGCGGATCGAGTCCAGCGGCGCCTCGCGGTCTTCCACCCCGGAGATGTGCACCAGCCCGGTCAGTTCCGGGAAGAACTCATGCTCGCCGGCCAGGTGATGGTGAAAGGTGTCGTGCACCACACGAAACACATCCAGGCCACCGATGGCCTTGATGGCATCCACTGCCACGCGCTTGCGGCGCAGGGCGGATACGGTGAAGCCCAGGGGCTCGATGAAACCCAGAATCCCGTACTCGCGCAGGATCAACGCCAGCTCGCTCAACGCCGTGCGCAAACCGGCGGCGCGCTGCGCGTCGTTGCGCGTATCACCAGGCTGATTGAACGGGCACATCACCAGGCCCTGGGCCCCGCACTCACGGGCGTAGGTGGCCAGTTCGATTGCCTGGGCACGGCGTTCGTCGTTCCACACATCAAAGGGGTACAGCGCGTTGATCGACAACACCTTGATGCCCTGCGCGGCGCACAACTCACGCACGCGGCTGGCGGACATGCCGTATTCGATCTCGCGGTTCTTGAGGTCGTTGCGGATCTCGATGGCATCGCACTGAAGGGCTTTGGCCAACTGGATAAAATCCGCCAGGGGCAAATCAGGCGCGACCATACGGTTAAGGGCAAAACGTAGCGGCGACTTCATTGTTGTTGTTCTCCGTCCAAAACCGTTTAAAGGTCCAGCAGCCAGCTGTGCTGCGGGTCGTTATGGAAATGCCAGGCGCGCTTGGGGCCGGCCATGACGTTGAGGTAATAAGACTCGTAGCCGTAAGGCACGCTGACCGGGTGATACCCCTTGGGCACCACCACCAGGTCGCTGTTTTCCACGGCCATGGCCTGGTCGATGCTGCGATCATCCGTGTACACACGCTGGAACACGAAGCCCTGGGGCGGATTGACCTGGTGGTAGTAGGTCTCTTCCAGAAAGCTCTGGTGCGGCAGGTCGTCAGTGTCGTGCTTGTGCGGCGGGTAGCTGGAGGAATGCCCCGACGGCGTGCGCACTTCCACCACCAGCAGCGAATGGGCCGGCTCGCTGTCAGGCAGGATATCGCACACGTAACGGGTATTGGCGCCTTTGCCGCGCACACTGCGCTTGCACTGCTCGGGGCGGATCAAGCGCGGGGCAAAACCCGTAGCACCCGGCGCTGCGCAGACGGCAATCTGCACATCGTTCAGGGCCGTGACTCGGGCGTCAGTGCCCGGCGGCAAATAGGCGGCGAACGGTGACTTGTCTTCGAACACCGACTGGCGATCCCCCAGGTTCTGCCAATTGAAGCCCTCGCCTTCAATATTCACCCGACCGCTGAGCAGCACCAGGCACAGTTCCTGATCGCCCGCACTGACCGGCAGGGTTTCGCCCAGGCTCAGGCGGTAGGCGGCAAAGCCCACATATTCCAGGCGCCCGGCTTCCAGCGCCACCATGGTTTGCCCGCGTTTGCTGCTTTTGACCAACAAGCTCATCACTCAAGTCCTCTGGTTGAGAAGCGCACGCAGGGTGTCGTAACCCTTCTTGGCGTAGATATAGCTGGGCGCCACGGCCGGGTCCTGCTCGGCTTCCACCACCAGCCAGCCCTTGTAGTTCGCCGCGAGCAACACATCCAGCAACGGTGCGAAGTCGATATCACCATCGCCGGGCACGGTAAAAGTGCCGTTGACGATGCAGTCCGGGAAGCTCCACATCTGGTTACGCGCCAGTTGCACCACGGGTTTGCGTACATCCTTGAAATGCACATGGCAGACGCGGTCGATATGCTTGCGCAGCACCTCGATGGGTTCGCCGCCGCCCATGTAGCAGTGGCCCGAATCGAACAGCAAGCCGACTTCCGGGCCCGTGCGTTTCATCAACTGGTCGATGTCCTCGGGGGATTCGACGTACGCGCCCATATGGTGGTGATAGGCCAGGCGCACGCCCTGGGACAGGGTGAAACGCGCCAGCTCGGTAAGCTTGTCGGCGTAAGCCTGCCAGGCCTGTTCACTGTGAAAACGCGGGCGCTCGATCAGGCGGATGCGCGAGCCCTGGATCGAGTCAGCCACTTCGCCGTATACCAGTACCGAGGCGCCGTTGTGTTTGAGTAGTTCGACATGGGCGGCAATCGCCTCGATTTCTTCAGCCACCGAACGGTGGGCCAGACGGCTGGAGTACCAACCGGACACCAGCGCCAGGTCATAAGGACGCAGCACGTCAGCGACGCCCTTGGCATCCTTGGGGAATTTGCCGTTGAGTTCAAAACCTTCGTAGCCGATGTCCTTGCCTTCGCTCAGGGCCGTGCTCAGCGGGGTCTCACCGCCGAGGGCCGGGAGGTCGTCGTTGCTCCAGGAGATCGGGTTGATGCCAATTCGGATTGCGGGCATGGCTGCACCTTTTGTTTTTATCTTCAGAATTCACTGGGATCTGCTTTGTGTGGGAGCTGGCTTGCCTGCGATAGCGGTGTGTCAGGCAGTACATTTGCAACGGATAGATTGCTATCGCAGGCAAGCCAGCTCCCACATTTGATCGTATTTACTGTCGGGCGCTGAGCCAGGCATTGATGAGCTGTTCGAAGGTCGCCTGCACCTGCTGGATCAGCGTTTCATCATCAATCTCCCCCGCCATCCACGCCCGGCTCGGCTCGTGGAAGATCGTGCGGCCCACGGCAAACCCACGGCAGGTGCTGCTCTGGCTGGCTTGCTTGAAGCCATCGGCGAGAAACTCGGGGGAAGCATTCAGGCCCAGCAACACCACGCCACGGCAGTAGGGGTCGCGTTCCTGGATCAGTTCGTCGAGCTTTTTCCAGTCTTCGGCCGATTGGGTTTCGATCTTCCACCAGGCCGGGTAAATGCCAAGGTTGTACAGGCGTTTAAGGCTGCGGTAGAGCACGTCCGGGTAGGTGGACGGGTGATCCTTGGGTGGGATGACTTCCAGCAGCAGTTCGTGGCCACTGACCAGCGACGCCTCGTACACCGCCTTGAGTTGCGCTTCCTGTTCCAGGCGCAGCATCGGCTCGTCATCGGGGTGAAACTGCACCAGGCACTTGATGATGTGTTCCTGGGGCCAGGCAATCAGGTTGCTGCCAATTGAACGCCCGTGCTCGAACGCCAGGGGCCGCGAGTTCTGCACTTCCACCGGGCGGGCGATCCACCAGCCGCGCCCCGTGGCCGCGTTGAGTGCATCCTGACCAAAGCGTTGGTCGGCGAGCAGGCCCACATCCGCCTCGACGCCCTGCTCACTGAGTTTGCGCTCTACGCGTTCGATGGCCTGGATAAACAACTGCTTGATGTCGCTGATACGCTCAGGGGCCTGGCCGCCTTTTTGCGCCAACTCCACCAATTGCCAGCGGTGGTCGAAGGCAAAGACGAACAGTTGCTTCCAGACTTTGCGCGGCACCGTGACACGGTGCAGGCGTTGCAGGGTCACGTCCTGGTCCGGCCGGGTGATGGGCACGGGGCTGTTGAACAGGTAATCGAGTTCGGCGGGGGTCGGCATCGCTGGCGCACAGGCGTGGCGCGATACCACCAGGCCGCCACAGGCATTGGCCAACTGGCTGCAACGCTCATCGCTGGCGTCATTGATCCAGCCGCTGAGAAAGCCCGACATAAAAGCATCGCCTGCGCCCAGCACGTTGAGCACTTCAACCCGCACGCCAGGATAGATGGCCCCGTCTTCCAGGCGCGCCGGGATTGCGCCGTGGATCACCGTGCAGCCCTGGGGGCCGAGCTTGACCACCAGGGTGGCCGGGGTCAGTTCACGCACGGTGCGCAGGGCGGTGAGCAGGTCTTCACCGCCGCCGGCAATCAGGAATTCCTCTTCGGTGCCGACGATCAGGTCGAAACGCGGCAGGATCTTCTGCACATGCTGGCTGACATTCTGGTCGGCGACGAAACGGGTTTCGCCATCGGCCTTGCCGGCCAGGCCCCACAACACGGGGCGGTAGTCGATGTCCAGCACGCGCTTGACGTTGTGCCTGGCCGCGTAATCCAGGGCCTGGAGGCTGGCCTTGTACACGCCGTCGGTGGAGAAATGCGTGCCGGTGATCAACAACGCTTTGCTGGAGGCGATAAAGGCTTCGCTGATGTCTTCGGCGCGCAGGGCCATGTCGGCGCAGTTTTCGCGGTAGAACACCAGGGGGAAGGTTTCGCGGTCCTTGAGGCCCAGCAGCACCAGGGCGGTGAGGCGCTCAGGGTCGACCTTGATGCCACTGACATCACAGCCTTCGCGGGCCAGGGATTCCACCAGGAAACGGCCCATGTGGTCATCGCCGACCCGGCTCAGCATCGCCGACTTCAGCCCCAGCCTGGCGGTGCCGAAAGCGATGTTGGCGGAAGATCCGCCCAGATACTTGGCGAAGCTGGACACATCCTCAAGCCGCGCACCGACTTGCTGCGCATAGAGATCGACGCCCAGACGCCCGAGGCAAATCAGATCCAATTGACGCCCACTGGCAAAACGAGTCTGGCCCATGCTGGCTCCTGTTATTTTTATCAGCCTGCGCTGTGCCGCCGTGGCGACGGCAAACGCTCTTTGTGGGAGCAGACTAGAACGTCCGGTGGCAGCAATCAATATTTATTCCATAATTATTTTTAGTGGAATATTTTTTCCAATACCTCAGGATAGCGGCACGCCAGCGCCCATGCATCGTTTCAGCAGGCCACGCGGGCCGTGATGCCGGGGTATTTTTTTGCGCCTACCCTGTAGACTTGCGCCACCTATCAGCGCATCAGACGAACACGCCAGAAGGATTGCCCATGTCCCGCACCGATCCCGAGACCACCCTGGAAGAAACTGTCGCCAGCCCTCCGATCAATGCCGAACGCCTGTTGCAGCTGATCACCGACGAATACGAGAGCCTGCCGCGCCAGCTCAAGCGTATCGCCAGCTACATGAGCCAGCAGAGCGACCGGATCATGGTCGACCGCATCAGCGACATCGCCCGGGAATGCGAAGTGCACCCCTCGGCCATTGTGCGGTTTTCCCAGCGCTTCGGCTTCAGCGGGTTCAGTGAGATGCAGGCGCTGTTTCGCGAGGCGTATACCCACAAGACCACGCCGGTACAGAACTACCAGCAGCGCATCCGCAGCATGATCGCCAACAAGTCCCAGAAGGCCAGTGGCGGCGACCTGGCGCGCGAGTGCGTCAACGCCACCCTCTCGGGCATCGAACGCTTGGGGCTGGAGTTGGACGATGCGGCCTTCGAGAAAGCCGTGGACCTGGTGGTCAATGCCGACAACATCTACGTGGTCGGCGTGCGCCGCTCCTTTGCGGTGGCCGACTACCTGGTCTACAACCTGCAGCACACAAACAAGCGCATCCACCTGGTCTCGGGGCTAGGCGGCAGTTATCGCGAGCAGATGCGCAGCGTGCGCGCCAATGACCTGGTGATAGCCATCAGCTTCACGCCCTACGGCAAAGAGACCCAGCACTGCCTGCGCATCGCGCAGCATCACCAGGCCAAGACCCTGATCATCACCGACAGCAACCTGTCGCCCCTGGCCAAGCGCGCGAATGCGGTGCTGTTGGTCAATGAAGGCTCCTCGTTTGCTTTCCGCTCGCTGAGCGCCACGCTGTGCCTGTGCCAGGCGTTGTTCATTGCGGTGGCGTATCGGTTGGAATTGAAGGTGGATGAGATTCATGAGCAGGTTGGGTTCGACGACTGACCCGCCACCTGTAGGAGCGAGCTTGCTCGCGCAAAACGCAAGAACGCCGCGGCCATTTTGAATGAACGCGGCGCCCGGCAGTTCTTCGCGAGCAAGCTCGCTCATACAATTAGTGCATGAAAATCGCGATCAGAATGATCACCGGAATCGGCACGCCGAGGAACCACAGCAGTAATGAGCGCATCATGTTCTCCTTGAATTAACGAACGTAGTTTTCGGTTTCGACGTACACCACGGCATCCCGGCGGCGACCGCCAAAGGTAGCGGCGAAGCTGGCGAAGAACGCACCGATGAGCAAGGCCACGAAAGTCCACAGGGATGTGTAGGCCGCCACTTTCGCTGCGGTTTCAGCAGCTTGCTTGGCTTTGAGCTTGGCGTCTTCGACGGCTTTGCGCGCATCGCCATACACCTTGTCGATACGGGCTTCGGCATCGGCCTGGCTCAGGTTGGTGCGCTGGCTGATCAGTTGGGCCAGGTAGGCGCGATCTTCCGCTGCCAGTTGGCCGTCGTTGCTCAACGTACGCGTCAGGATACGACCGACCACGGCGTGGGCTGCATCATCGCTGACCGCCGCTGGGCGATCATCGCGAAACAGGCTGTCGACGTAGTAACCGAAGTCACCACTGTCGGCACCCTTTGCCGCGCTGCCCGCAGCTTGGGTGAGGCCGCTGGCGGCACCCGATGCCACGCTGGCGCCAGCTTTCACGCCGCCGCTGACCACACTGCTGACCGAACCGACCACCAACATCGCCGTGATCAATGTGGCCACTGCCCACGCCAGGAAGCCATGGGCGGTGTCGCGAAAGTACACCTCGTCGCCGTGCATATTGGCCCACTTCACCCGTAACCGACCGGCGATGTAACCGCCCAGGCCCGACGCAACGATCTGGGTGAACGCCAGCCAGACAATTGTGGAAATGCCAAGGCCCTTGGCGCTGATACCGCTGTCAGCCCAAGGCGACACCGCCGAAAAGCCCAGGCCGAAGCCCAGCAACACCAGGATCAATGACAATGCAGCCGCCGCAGCGGCACCGGCGAAAATCGCCCCCCAGGAAACCCCGGAGAGCGTGCTTGACTCTTGCAGCGTGGATGAGGATGTGATCATTGTTGTTTTGCTCCAGGCACGAAAAATGATGTTACAAGTATCAAAACGGACAGTGCAGGCAGCGTGCCAGCTGCGTTTGAAATTAAATTCCTTTAATTTCAATGATTTATTTAAATTGAACTTAGCCAGATCATGCAGGTTGCAATAAACGGCGATATTAGGCGGGCGTAATGCACTCCCCTGTGGGAGCTGGCTTGCCTGCGATAGCGGCATGGCAGCCAACGAATATGCCAGCAGGTAAGCCGCCATCGCAGGCAAGCCAGCTCCCACAGTGCGATGTCGGCTTGAAGAAGATGAAGTTTTATTTAGGAAACATTCAGCAACTTCTTGGCAAAATGTCGCCACTTCTAGTGTGAACGCTCACCAGGTAATCCTATGACCCGCATTTTGACCATCGAGGATGACGCCGTAACGGCCCGCGAGATTGTCGCCGAGCTGAGTAGCCATGGACTGGACGTAGATTGGGTGGACAACGGCCGCGAGGGCCTGGTCCGTGCCGTAAGTGGTGATTACGACCTGATCACCCTCGACCGCATGCTGCCTGAGCTGGATGGCCTGGCCATCGTCACCACGTTGCGCACCATTGGGGTGTCTACGCCGATCCTGATGATCAGCGCCCTCTCCGATGTCGACGAGCGCGTGCGCGGCCTGCGTGCCGGCGGCGATGACTACCTGACCAAGCCGTTCGCCTCGGATGAAATGGCCGCCCGTGTCGAGGTGCTGCTGCGGCGTAAAAGCACGGTCCAGGAATTCGAAACCGCCCTGCGCGTGGCCGACCTGGAACTGAACCTGATCAGCCGCGAAGCCAGCCGCGCCGATCAACCGCTGACCCTGCTGCCCACTGAATACAAACTACTGGAATTCCTGATGCGCAACACCGGGCAGATCCTGTCGCGGATGATGATTTTCGAGGAAGTCTGGGGCTATCACTTCGACCCCGGCACCAACCTGATCGACGTGCACATCGGCCGTCTGCGCAAGAAAATCGACCCACCGGGCCTCACGCCGCTGATCCGCACGGTACGAGGCTCGGGATATGTCATTGCTGAACCCCTCTAAAGGCTGGCGCTCTTCCAGCAGCCGTTTGCTGGCGCTGTACAGTTCGTTATTCGTGGCGTGGAGTTGCATCCTCATGGGGGTGCTGTACTACGAGGTCTCAGGCTACCTCAGCGACTTGTCGCGCCATTCCCTGTTGCAGCGCCAGCATCTTTTCCAGCGTTTCGACGGCGAAGAACTGGTGGAAGCGCTGACCACCAGCATGACCTTCGACATGAAGGGCGTGGACGCCTATGGCCTGTTCGATGAGCAATTTCGCCCCTTGAGCGGGCCGATCCGCGCCGTGCCACCCGACTTGCCGCTGGATGGCAAGATCTACGCCCTGACCAATTGCGTGCAATCCGATGATCCCAAGCTGCCCAAGGACAGCTGCGACGCCGTGGCCACCCACACCGAAGACGGCCGCTGGCTGGTGTTGGTGCGCGCCAACGGCTCGTTGTTCGGGGTAACGCGGATTATCTGGCACGCCCTACTGTGGGCGCTGTCCTTGACCATCATCCCCGGCGCTGCCGGCTGGCACCTGCTGCGCCGTCGCCCGCTGCGGCGTATTCGCGGGATCCAGGCCAGCGCCGAGGCCATCGTCGCCGGCGACCTCACGCACCGGTTGCCGCTGTCCAACCGGCGCGACGAGCTGGACATGCTTGCCGCCATCGTCAATGCCATGCTCGACCGCATCGAAAAACTGATGAACGAGGTCAAGGGCGTGTGCGACAACATCGCCCACGACCTGCGCACCCCGCTCACCCGCTTGCGCGCCCAGCTTTACCGCATCAAGCAACAAGCCGAGGAAGACTCGGCCCACGCGGTAAAGCTCGATGACGCCATCGCCGAAACCGACACGCTGATGGCGCGTTTTCGCGGGCTGCTGCGCATCTCGGAACTGGAAGACCACCAGCGCCGCTCGGGCTTCCTGGTGCTGGACCCGCTGCCGTTGCTGCGCGAGCTGCATGACTTCTATCTGCCCCTGGCCGAAGAAGGCGAACTGGAGCTGGTGTTACAAGCGCCTGATTCACTGCCGTGGATTACCGGTGACCGTGCGCTGCTATTCGAAGCCCTGGCCAACCTGCTGAGTAACTCGATCAAGTTCACCCCGCCCAAGGGCAAGGTGATCCTGCGAGCAGTCAACGACCTGGGCAGTACGCGCATCGAAGTGCTCGACTCCGGGCCAGGCATTCCGGCTGCCGAGCGCGCGTCGGTGTTCCAGCGTTTCTATCGGGTCGATGAGAGTGATCAGCAAGGCGGCTTTGGGCTGGGCCTGTCGATTGTGGCGGCGATCATCAACTTGCATGGGTTCAAGCTGGAGGTGGGCACCAGTGAGTTGGGCGGCGCCCGCCTGGTGCTGGAATGCCGCCAGCAACTGATGCCGGAATAAGCGCGCCCTAGAGCACGCTGCCCATGGCCTTGATCAACACCGGGTCACGCGCATAAATATCCGGCGCGTACACCAACTCGCCCTGACGATCCACTTCTACCGTCCAATACCCCAACAGCACCGGTACCGGCGTGGCCAGCCTGAACTCATGGGTTTCGCCGGTCGCCAGCAGCTCATCGGTGCGGGTGCGTTCGGCGGGCGTTACCAGCAGGTCGCGCAATAACAACGGTTGCTCGACCCGCACGCATCCCGAACTGAACGCCCGTGGGCCTTTGGTGAACAAGGGCTGGCTGGGGGTGTCATGCAGGTACACCGAATACGGATTGGGAAAGCGCATCACAATCTTGCCCAGCGGGTTACGCGGGCCGGCCTGCTGGCGCAGCAGGATATTGCCGGGGCGTGCCCAGTCGACCTGGTCGGGCGTCAAGGGATGACCTTCGGCGTCGAGCACTTGCAGGTTTTGCTGACGCAGGTATTCAGGGTTGAGGCGGATGGCGGGCAGCTTGTCCTCGCGCATGATGGTGGGCGGGATGGTCCAGGTGGGGTTGAGGGTCAGCCGGGTGATGCGCGACTTGAGCAATGGCGTCTGGCGTTCGGCCCGGCCCACTTGAAGGCGGGTTTGCCACACCGGGATGCCACTCTGATACACGCTCAGTTGCGCAGCGGCCACATTGACCACGACGCCTTCAGGCTCCAGGTCCTGGGCTAGCCAGCGGAAGCGTTCCAGGTTGATGCGCAGTTGTTCACGACGCATCGCCGGGCTGATATTGAGTTCAGCCACGGTGCCGGCGCCGACCACGCCGTCGGCCTGCAACGAGTGGCTGAGCTGGAAGGCTTTCACCGCCTTGACCAATTCGCCCTGGTATTGCTTGCCGTTGCCGCTGGGCAACTGGGCCAGGTAGCCACCGCTGTGCAGGCGCCGCGCCAACTCCGGCACCCGGGCGTCGTTCATGCCCGGGCGCAGCAACGCGCCCTCGGCGACCGGGTCCCAATGGGGCAGCGGCTGCTGGCGCACGCCGGCATAGGCATTGCGCAGGCTGCGGTACAAATCGGCGCTGGGCCGCGCATGATCGAAGGCTTGGGCCATGTCTTGCAGGCCGGTGGCGGCGAACGCCAGTACTTGGGTATTCGGATCGCCACTGGGTGGCTGGGAGTGCCAGAGGGGCTCAAAGCGCGATTGCTGCAGGCGCCCGTAATGCAAATCCTGCAGGGCTTGCAGGTACTGCTGGCTGTTGGCGATATCGCTGCACAGCACGTTGGCCGTGGCATCCGCCGCGGGCAAGCTATAGTGGGTGGGGTCCAGGCCATCGTCGGCAAGCATCAGCAACTGGCTGTGCAAGGCATGCCGGCGTTCGTCAGCCGACCATAGCGGGGCATCGCCCTGCTGCTGGTAAAAGGCTTGTAGGCGCGCCAGCGCGGCGGCATCGATACGCGGCGCAAGGTGCGGGCAGACACTGGTCAACTGCGCCAACGCCTGTTGCAGTGGCGCCAGCGCGACCGGTGCAGGGGTGGTGACGGGCAATGGCTCCACCGGCAGCGTTTCGGCTGTAGCGACCAATGGTGCAACGAGCAGGCAAATGCTCAAGTAACATGCGTGTTTTTTGAACAATTGACTTAGCTCCACTCCACAGCGGGGACTCGACTGTAGATGCTGACTTTTATACGCCTGCTCAGGCTAACCAGCCTGGGCTTGATCACTGGGTGCCTGGCTTTATTGAGCAATGTTGCGCTCGCCGCCAATGGCACCTCTCCTTCCCTGTATAGCAGCCTGGCGCGCTCGGCTCCAGAACTCAATCCCACCGTGCTGAAAAGCGCCCTGAGCGCCGTGCAGTGCGCGGTCAATAACGGCGAGGAGCGTTCCGATCGCCTTGCGGTTATTGACTACTCCCAGCCCTCGACCGCCCGTCGCCTATGGATCTTCGACCTGCGCAAAAAGACCTTGGTTCTACGCGACCTGGTGGCTCACGGTGCCAAGTCCGGGGAAAACTTCGCTACCCAGTTCTCCAATCTCGAGGGCAGCCACCAGTCGAGCCTGGGCTTGTTCCGCACCCAGGAAAGCTACCTGGGCGCCCATGGCTACTCGCTACGCATGGACGGTCTGGAACCCGGCTTCAATGACCAGGCCCGCGACCGCGCCATCGTGATTCATGCTGCCGACTACGTCAGCCCATTGTGGAGCAAGCGCGAAGGCCGTATCGGCCGCAGCCAGGGTTGCCCGGCCGTGCGTCCGCAAGTCGCCCGCCAAGTGGTGGACAAGCTCAAGGACGGGCAGTTCATGTTTTCGTGGTACCCCGACCAGCGCTGGCTGAAGTCATCGACCTACCTCAATTGCAAACCCCAACAGGTGGCGAGTAGTCGTACAATCCGTGGCGGATAGCCTGTCCCCACTGATAAAAGAGAACGTCGCATGCTTCTACACACCTCCACCTGGATCGAAATCGGGCAGTTCCTGGAACGCAGCCGCACGGTGGTGATTCCCATCGGTTCCAACGAGCAACATGGCCCCACCGGCCTGCTGGGCACTGACTGGATGTGCCCGGAGATCATCGCCCACCACGCCCAGAAGCACGCCGACATCCTGGTCGGCCCGACCTTCAATATCGGCATGGCCCAACACCACCTGGGCTTTCCCGGCACCATCTCCCTGCGCCCTTCCACCTTTATCGCCGCGATTGGCGACTGGGTGCGCTCGCTGGCCGGGCATGGTTTCGAAAAGATCCTGTTCCTGAACGGTCACGGCGGCAACATCGCCACGATTGAAGCGGCGTTCTCCGAGCTGTACGCCGAAGCCAGCTTCGCCCGCCGCCCGGCCGGGTTTGCGCTGAAACTGGTGAACTGGTGGGACCTGGAAGGCGTCACTGACCTGGCCCAGCGTCAATTCCCGGTGGGGCATGGCAGCCACGCCACGCCATCGGAAATTGCCGTGACGCAGTGGGCGTATCCGGATGCGATCAAGTCTGCCGAGTACTCACCGCAAATCGCCAACACTGGTCCGATCCGTGAAGCCCTGGACTTCCGTGCGCGCTTCCCTGACGGCCGCATGGGCTCGGACCCGGCGTTGGCTACTGTGGAGAAAGGCGGTGAGTTGGTGGCGTTGGCGGCGCAGGGATTGGTCAAGACTGTCGATAGCTTCAGCAACGAAGCCAAACCCTGATCCAAATGGGGCCAATACCCTGTAGGAGCGAGCTTGCTCGCGAAAGAAGTCAACGATTACGCGCGCTCCCGAATAAACGCGGCGCCTATGAGTTTTTCGCGAGCAAGCTCGCTCCTATGTATTGCCCACAGAATCAGCGCCTAGCGCAGATCCCCTGTGGGAGCGGGCTTGCCCGCGAAGGCGGCGTGTCAGTCACTGAATATTTAACTGAACCACCGCTTTCGCAGGCAAGCCAGCTCCCACATTGGTTACAGGGTGGGTTGCGTTATGTGTGTGCGGGTTTATTTGCAATCCTGCGCGGCCTGCTCCAGCCGCGATGGCTTGATCGCCGAAGCCAACGGCTTGCGCTCATACAGGAACACTTTGGTGCCGTCCTGGGACTTGTAGGCCTCCAGCACATCATCGGCGGCAATCTTGCTGGTCAACAGCACCTTGGCGTGGCGCGAGTTCTGGGTGACGGTCGAAGTGATGCCGTGCTTTTCCAGCTTGGGCAATACGCATTGCACATAGCCATCGGGGGTCTTGTTGGTTTGCAGGGTCAGCGATGGGGCGTTGGGCGCCGTGATACAACCGGTCAGCAGCAACGAAGCACAAGCCAGGGCCGAGGCGAAGAAAGAGCGCATAAACATTCCTGAAAATAACCAAATAGGGTTCACAACCATCGCGGATCAACCTGCGCGAATCAGGGCCTTGAGCGACGCATCGAACTGCTTCAGGGCATCTTGCTGTACATCGCGTTGTTGCTCGATCAGTGCAGCAATCTCCGGCGCCGCCTTGTCGTGCACCCACACTGACGGCACGTGCTTATCCACCGAGCCTTCGGCCTTGGCGATAAATTGCAGGTTCGCGTCGTAGAAGCGTGCGACAAAGCGTGCTTCGACCCGGTCATTACGCTGGGTGAGCAATTGGTTATGGGTATCGAGCACCACCACCACATCCGGGTGCGCCTGCACCAACTCATCCAGGCTGCTATAGACCGTCACCGAGAGAAAAGTGCCCTGCAACGAGTGCATCAACCAGTCGATCGCCAGTTCCGGGTCGGAGCTGTTGACGAACGCCTCGCGAATCCGCCCATCCAGGGCATCCTTGGCGCCGTTCTGCGCCATGGCGTGGTAGCGTTCGAGGTAGCTGAGGTTGTCGCGGGTGTTTTCACTGAACAATACCCCCACCGACTGGGCACGCTGCAGGGAGTCTACGCTACCCACCAGTGGCAGCAAATGGTCTGTACGCACTTCATCGGCCATCGCCGGGGTGGTCATGACCGCGGTGCCCAGCATCAGGGCCATCAAAGCCAACTGGATAATCGTCCTCATCGCGCATTTTTCCTTGGGCTGCGTCTCGATGTGCAGATTCTGCGCGTTTGGCGAAAAAACAGAACTTGTGATCCTTGATGGTGACTATCATTTGAACCGATAGTGTCAGGCCGCCCATAAAATCTATAAGGACCCCGCCATGAAGCCCTACCAGAAAATCTTCGATCGTATCCGCGAGGCGGTACTGCCAGAGTTTCGCGAGCGAGTCGCCGACTACCTGGTTGAGTACGAAACCGTGTTGCTGAACTCACACGCCGACGCCGCGAAAAGCAGCGCCAGCGCCGAGCAATTGCGCGGTTATTTGCGCGGTTTGAACACCATGCGCGTGCTGGGCATGGCCGACTGGGAAGACCTCGACCGGCGTGTTGCCCAGCAGGCACAACTAGAGCGCGGGCCGTCGCAGCTCGACCCACTCGCGCACTGACGGCCGCTGCCACTGGCGTTGCGCGTAGGCCACCAGCTGCGCTGGCATGGCGTCACCGTTGAGGATCAGGCGATTGAGCATCACCGCCAGGTCCACATCGGCAATCGACCACTGGCCGCACAGGTACTCGCGGTTATCCGCCAGCAAGGCTTGCGCCGCGCTGATCAACTTGGTCGCGGCGGCTTGAGCCTCTGCTGACAACGGCAGCCTCTTCTGCCCGCAGAACACCACCAGGGTCGAGCGCTCCTGGCGAATCGGCAGCAAGTCGCTGCGCAACCACGCTTGAACCTGTCGCGCCCTCGCCCGCTGTTGCACATCCGCCGGGTACACGCGGGTTTCGGGGTAGGCCTGGTCCAGGTACTCGGTGATGGCCGAAGACTCAGACAATGCAAAATCACCGTCTACCAAGGTCGGCACTCGCTGGGTCAGGGAGCGTTGGGCGTAATCTGCCGCCTGGGTTTGCCCGGCATCGAGGTCCAGGGTGAGGGTCTCGAACGCCAGGCCTTTTTCGCGCAAGGCGACAAACACCGACATGGCATAGGGGCTGGTAAACAGCGAATCAACGTAGAGGTGCAGCGGGCCTTGGCTCATGGGCAATCTCCTGGGGTAAGGCGTCACGCTACGAGATGCCGGCCGATAAAGACAATGCAGGGTTTTTATGGGGGCATTCCTGGCGGGAATAGCGCGGCTAGTGGCAATATTATGGCTACCGCTGATTTTCAAGGAAGGAACAGCACATGAAACAAGCAGTTGTGGTTATCCACGGCATCGGCGAGCAGCGCCCAATGGACACCTTGCGCGGCTTTGTCGAAGCGATGATCCCCACGGACACCCCCGATGGCAAACCTTTGTACTGGAGCAAGCCGGATCGGCTATCGCGCAACTTCGACCTGCGCGTACTGAAGGCCTCGGGCCGTACCTCGACGGATTTCTATGAGTACTACTGGGCCCACAAGATGCAGGGCACCAAGTTCGGCCATCTGCTGGGCTGGCTGTGGGACATCTTCAAGCGCCCGCGTCGCGACATTCCCGAGGCCATCGTGCCGATCTGGCGCAGCACGCGCTGGACGGTGCTGGTGTTATTGCTGCTGGTTGCCAGCGGTACATTGGCCACGGCCTGGGGCCAATTGCCCCCCAGCGACAACCCCTTCGCGCTGATCCCCCTGCTGCTCGTGGCCATGGGACTGGGGCTGCGCTATTCGGCGCTGGCGTACCTGGGAGACGCCGCACGCTACCTCAGCCCCAACCCGCAGAACGTGAGGGTGCGCGAGCAGATCCGTGCCGACGGTGTAGACCTGCTGCGTGCCCTGCACAACCAGGGCGACTACGAGCGCATCATCGTCGTGGGTCACAGCCTGGGCAGCGTGATTGCCTATGACATCGTCGGCTACCTCTGGCATGAATACCACGACCAACTGACCCAACTGACCCCCAGCAACCGTGAGCTGGCGGCCCGTTATGCCAACCGCGAACCGCTGCAACCGGTGGTCAAGGATGCCCTGCCCGCCGCCGGCGCCTTGCTGGACGGCAGCCTGAGCAGCCTGTTGAATTTTCGTCAGCAACAGACCGAAGCTTTTGCCGAACAGCGCGGCCTGGGCAACCCCTGGCGCATCACCGACCTGGTCACGGTCGGCAGCCCAATGGCCCACGCCAGCCTGTTGCTGGGCCGCAGCGTCAGTGACTTCCAGCAGCGTATGGAACGCCGCGAAGCCCCGGCCTGCCCGCCCACCGAAGACACCCAAGGCTACGGCTACAACGCCCGCCAACCGCTGATGCTCGGCCAAAAGCCCTTCACCCCGCACTACCTGCACCACGCCGCAGCCTTTGCCGTCACGCGCTGGACCAACCTGTACTTCCCTGCCCCCTTCGGCCTGTTCGGCGACATCGTCGGCGGCCCGGTCAAGCCCGTGATGGGCGGCGGCGTGCTGGACTTGCCGGTGACCGTGGGCAATGGCAAAGGCTGGCTGGCCAAATCCTGGTTGAGCCACACTCACTATTGGAGCGAACGCGGCGGTACGCAGGGTTACCTCAGCGCACTGGGCAAGGATGAACAGGCGATCAACCAGGGCCCGCGTCCTTCGGCCACTGAAGCGTTGCGATGGGCGATTGACCTCAAGGGTGTGCGGCGGTTTCGCCGTGTTGGCGCCCAGCGAAGCCTGGCGCCAGAGCACGCCTAACCGGCGAAGCCACCGGCCTTGAGGAAGGCGCGTTCTTCGTCGGTGCTCGTCCTGCCCAACACCCCATTACGATGGGGAAACCGCCCGAACCGCTCGATGATGTCGGCATGCTCCTTGGCCCAGTGGTAGGTGCTGGCATCCAACTGCTGGTTCAGGGCCAGGGAGCGTTGCTGGTCCTGGGGGTCTTCCGAATGTTCAAAAGGCAAATAGCAGAACGCACGCAACTGAGGTTCAACCTGTTGATCCAATCCTGCGTCCACCATCTTTCGCGCATACAACCGCGCCAGCGGGTCGGTGGCGAACATATGCGCCGTGCCGCGAAAGGCGTTGCGCGGGTACTGGTCCAGCAGGATCAGTAACGCCAGCGCGCCATCCGCCGTGGTCAACCAGTCTTCGAGTTCACGCCGCGCCGCCTGCATATGAGTGGCGTGGAAGCTGTCGCGAAAGGTCGCATCGAACTCGTCGTCCTTGGCGAACCAACGCTTGGGCCCCGCCTGTTTCCAGAACGCGATTACGGCTTCGGCCGAGTGTGGGGTCATGCTTGTCATCAGCGCCTCGCTTAATGTTATAGAATAACGTCAATATTTTGCCTGCGTGTGACCCTTAACTTATGACTGACGCTATGACTTTACGCAAACGCCTGCTGTCCATCGACGCCCTGCGCGGCCTGGTGATCCTGTTTATGTTGCTGGACCACGTGCGTGAAACCTTCTTGCTGCACCGCCAGGTCAGCGACCCCATGAGCATAGACAGCACCGAGCCTGCGTTGTTTTTCAGCCGCACCCTGGCCCACTTGTGCGCGCCGGTGTTTGTGCTGCTCACCGGATTGTCGGCTTGGCTGTACGGCCAGAAATATCAGGGCCGTCGCGACGTGTCGGCATTCTTGTTCAAGCGCGGGCTGTTCCTGGTGGTGCTGGAATTCACCCTGGTCAACTTCGCGTGGACCTTCCAACTGCCACCCAGCGTGATCTATATGCAAGTCATCTGGGCCATCGGCATCAGCATGATCGCCCTCGCCGCTTTGGTTTGGCTACCGCGTGCCTGGCTGATCGGCTTGGCGCTGGTGATTATCGCCGGGCACAACCTGCTCGATGGGCTGCACTTCGCAGCGGGTTCGATGTTGCATGTGCCGTGGACGATCCTGCATGAACGCAACTGGATTGAAGTCTCTGAAAACCTACGCCTGCGCACCACCTACCCGGTGCTGCCATGGATCGGTGTGATTGCCCTGGGTTACGGCCTCGGGCCATGGTTTGCCAATGCCACGCTGCCGGCTGTGCGTCAGCGTTATTTACTGGTCGCAGGGGTGGGCGCGTTGGTGGGCTTTGGGTTGCTGCGCGCGCTCAACGGCTATGGCGAGCAGCCTTGGCAGGCGTATGACAGCAGCGTGCTGACGCTGATGAGCTTTTTCAATATCACCAAGTACCCGCCTTCGCTGTTGTTCCTGGCGTTGACTCTGGGGATTGGCTTGCTGTTGCTGCTGGCGTTTGAACGCGCGGGGCATAAGCGCTGGATCGGCGTGCTGGCGGTGTTCGGCGCGGCGCCGATGTTCTTTTATCTGTTGCACCTTTATGTACTGAAAATCCTCTATGTGGCCTGCGTTGCGCTGTTTGGCCTCAACCATGGCAATTACTTTGGCTTCGACGGTATCGGTGCGGTGTGGCTGGCAGCGCTGCTGTTGCCGATTGCCCTGTACTTGCCGGTACGTTGGTTCGCCGGCCTGAAAGCACGGCGGCGGGACCTGGCGTGGCTCAAATACCTCTGACCTGATGCAGGCTAATTGTGCGGGGCGGTGTGTCAGCTACTAAATATTCAACTGAACCACCGCTTTCGCAGGCAAGCCAGCTCCCACACTGGTTACGCATCGCCCACATAATCAGCGCCTGCCACAGATCCCCTGTGGGAGCGGGCTTGCTCGCGAATACGGTGTGTCAGCCACTGCTGCTGTGACTGGAAGACCGCATTCGCGAGCAAGCCCGCTCCCACAGTTTTTAACCGCGCCCGGGCTCAGGAATCAGGCCAGTTCAGCACGCAGTTGGCGAGCGGCGGTGACCATATGAATGAGCGCCGCCTCGGTCTCCGGCCAGCCCCGCGTCTTCAAGCCGCAATCGGGGTTCACCCATAAGCGCTCTGCCGGAATCCGCTTGGCGGCCTTGCGCAGCAAGTTGGCCATTTCCGAGGCATCCGGCACCCGCGGGGAGTGAATGTCGTAGACCCCCGGGCCGATCTCATTCGGGTAGGCGAAGGCTTCGAACGCGTCGAGCAGCTCCATGTCCGAGCGGGAGGTTTCGATGGTGATCACGTCGGCATCCATGGCGGCGATGGACTCGATCACATCGTTGAACTCGCTGTAGCACATGTGAGTGTGGATCTGGGTTTCATCGCTCACGCCACTCGCACACAAACGAAACACTTCAGTCGCCCAGTCGAGGTAGGGTTGCCACTGCGCCTGGCGCAACGGCAAGCCCTCACGAAAAGCCGCTTCGTCGATCTGCACGATCTTGATGCCGGCGGCTTCCAGATCGACCACTTCGTCACGAATCGCCAGGGCCAGTTGCCGGGCTTGCACTTCTGGGCTCACGTCTTCCCGTGGGAACGACCACATCAACATGGTCACCGGGCCCGTCAGCATGCCCTTCATCACCTTGTCGGTAAGACCTTGGGCATAGCGAATCCACTCCACGGTCATGGCGTTCGGGCGGCTCAGGTCGCCGACAATCACTGCGGGTTTCACGCAACGCGAACCGTAACTCTGCACCCAACCGAACCGGGTAAACACGTAGCCATCCAGTTGTTCGGCGAAGTACTCGACCATGTCGTTACGCTCGGCTTCACCGTGCACCAACACGTCCAGGCCGAGGTTTTCCTGCACCTCGACAGCGTGCTTGATCTCACTGTGCATGGCATCGACGTATTCGGCGTGGCTCAACTTGCCGGCCTTGTACGATTGGCGCGCCAGGCGGATCGACGCGGTCTGTGGGAACGAGCCGATGGTGGTGGTCGGGAACAGCGGCAGGTTAAGGCCGGCCCGTTGCTTTTCGATGCGCTGGGCAAACGGCGACTGGCGCTGGCTGTCCTGCGCCGTGATGGCGGCCACACGAGCTTGAACGGCAGGTTTGTGAATGCGTGACGATGCGGCGCGAGCTGCCTGCACCGCGCGGCTCTCAGCCAGGGCGGTGAGTACGCCAGGGGCTTCGGGCTGATCAACGGCCTTGGCCAGTAGCGCCACTTCCGCACACTTCTGCACGGCGAAGGCCAGCCAGCTTTTCAATTCGGCATCCAACTGGTCTTCCCGTTCCAGGTCCACCGGGCTGTGCAGCAGCGAGCAGGACGGCGCGACCCACAGGCGATCGCCCAACTTCTCATGGGCATGCTGCAAGATGGCCAGGGCTTTTTCCAGGTCGCAACGCCACACGTTTCGGCCGTTGACCACGCCCAGGGACAGCACCTTGTACGCTGGCAGACGGTCGAGGATGGTCGGGTACTGGTCCGGTGCACGCACCAGGTCGATATGCAGGCCATCCACCGGAAGATTGGCAGCCAGGCCAAGGTTTTCTTCCAGGCCGCCGAAGTAAGTGGCCACCAATTTTTTCAGCGGGTCGCGCTGGATCAGGTTATAGGCGCGCTCAAAAGCGTTCTTCCAGTCCTGGGGCAGATCGAGCGCCAGGATTGGCTCGTCGATCTGCACCCATTCCACGCCCAATTCGGCCAGGCGTTGGAATATCTGGCCATACAGCGGCAGCAGTCGCTCGAGCAGGTCGAGCCTGTCGAAGTCAGCGCCCTTGGCCTTGCCCAGCCACAAATAGGTCAGCGGGCCGATCACCACGGGCTTGACGCTGTGCCCCAGGTCGAGGGCTTCCTGGACCTCTTCGAAGAGTTGATCCCACGCCAGGTGGAATTGCTGATCGACGCTGAACTCCGGCACCAGGTAGTGATAGTTGGTGTCGAACCACTTAGTCATCTCCTGGGCATGGGCACCGCCGCAGCAGCTGTCACTGACGCCACGGGCCATGGCGAACAAGGTATGCAACGTGGCCTGGCCATCGACCGGGCGGAACCGCTCAGGGACCACACCGAACATCAACGAATGGGTCAGCACCTGGTCGTACCAGGCGAAATCACCGACCGGCAACAGTTCGATACCGGCTTGCTGTTGCAGCGCCCAGTGGGTGCTGCGCAAGTTACTGCCAACGGCGCGCAGGCCGGCTTCGTCGAGCTCACCCTTCCAGAACGCTTCCTGCGCTTTTTTCAGTTCACGATCGCGTCCAATGCGTGGAAACCCGAGGGAATGAGCGACTGCCATGACTTACAACTCCGATGGTCTAATTGATGGCGGTCATTGTCGGCAGAGGGATGTCTTGAGACAAACTCATTTTGCTCTAGATCATCACAAGATTCACTCATGTTTAGGTGGGCATGATATTAGCGGCGCTACTGTGGGTGTTTGTGGTGCCAGAGCCGGCGTCATCGCGGCCTCGCTGAGGCTCGAGCGCTCCCACAGGGGGCGGGGTGATTCTTATGAACGGTCATACTTACGCCCTATGCTTAACGTGGCACGCAAAATCCGCCGGCTAACCTTTCGATCTGTTCCAAGTGCGGGCACAATGCGTGTCCTTTTTTGGCAGGCACCGCCGCAGGCTCTCAAAAATGATCAAAACGCCGTACTACCTCATCGATAAACAGAAGCTTCTGGTCAACATGCAGAAGATTGCCTACGTGCGCGAACAGTCCGGCGCCAAGGCTCTGCTGGCGCTCAAGTGCTTTGCCACCTGGTCGGTATTCGACTTGATGCAGCAATACATGGACGGCACCACCTCGTCGTCGCTGTATGAGCTCAAGCTCGGCCGCCAGAAGTTCGAAGGTGAAGCGCATGCCTACAGCGTGGCCTGGGCCGACGATGAAATCGAAGAGATGCTGGAGAACTGCGACAAGATCATCTTCAACTCCATCAGCCAACTGCAGCGTTTTGCCGAACGCAGCGAAGGCAAGATCCGCGGCCTGCGTGTGAACCCGCAGGTGAGCAGCTCTGACTACCTGCTGGCCGACCCGGCGCGCCCGTTCAGCCGCCTGGGCGAGTGGGACCCGGTGAAGATCGATGGCGTGATCGATCAGATCTCCGGCTTCATGTTCCACAACAACTGCGAGAACGGCGACTTCAGCCTGTTCGACAAGATGCTCGGCACCATCGAAGAACGCTTCGGTGCGCTGCTGCACAAGGTCAAGTGGGTCAGCCTCGGCGGCGGCATCCATTTCACCGGTGAAGGCTATGCACTGGATGCATTCTGCGCACGGCTCAAAGCGTTCTCCGAGAAGTACGGCGTGCAGGTCTACCTGGAACCCGGCGAAGCGGCGATCACCAATAGCGCCTCCCTGGAAGTCACCGTGCTCGACACCCTCTACAACGGCAAGAATCTCGCCGTGGTCGACAGCTCCATCGAAGCCCACCTGCTGGACCTGCTGATCTATCGCCTCAACGCCAAGCTGGCGCCGAGCGAGGGTGAACACACCTACATGGTGTGCGGCAAATCCTGCCTGGCCGGGGACATCTTCGGCGAGTATCAATTTGATCGTCCGCTGGCCATCGGCGATCGGCTGTCGTTCATCGACACCGCAGGCTACACCATGGTCAAGAAAAACTGGTTCAACGGCCTGAAAATGCCGTCCATCGTAGTGAAACAACTCGACGGTACAGTCGAGGTGGTTCGTGAATTTGGTTACGACGACTACCTGTCCAGCCTGTCCTGAGCTGGCGGATAAAGGAGAGATAAAGCAATTGAAAAAGAACGTTCTTATCATTGGTGCAGGAGGTGTCGCCAAGGTGGTGGCCCACAAGTGCGCGCAGCACAACGACGAACTCGGTCGTATTGCTATCGCGTCGCGCAACATCTCCAAATGCCAGGCCATCATCGACAGCGTCAAGGCCAAGGGTAGCCTCAAGGTTCCCGCCGATATCCAGGCCTTCGCGCTGAACGCCCTGGACGTGGAAGCGACCAAGGCCCTGATCCGCGAGACCGATTCGCAGATCGTCATCAACGTCGGCTCCGCCTTCCTCAACATGTCGGTACTGCGTGCCTGCATCGACACGGGCGTGGCTTACCTCGATACCGCCATCCACGAAGAGCCGGGCAAGGTCTGCGAGACCCCGCCGTGGTACGGCAACTACGAGTGGAACCACCTGGAAGAATGCAAACAGAAGAACATCACCGCCATCCTTGGCGTGGGCTTCGACCCAGGTGTCGTCAACGCGTATGCCGCGCTGGCGCAGCAACAGCATTTCGACCGCATTGATTCGATCGACATTCTCGACGTCAATGCCGGCTCCCATGGCAAATACTTCGCCACCAATTTCGATCCGGAAATCAACTTCCGCGAATTTACCGGGCAGGTGTGGAGCTGGCAGAACAGCCAGTGGACCAGCAACACCATGTTCGAAGTCAAACGCACCGACGACCTGCCGGTAGTTGGCTCGCAGAACCTCTACCTCACCGGCCACGATGAAGTGCACTCGCTGTCGAAAAACCTCGACGTGCCCAACGTGCGTTTCTGGATGAGCTTCGGCGAACACTACATCAACGTGTTCACCGTGCTGAAAAACCTCGGCCTGCTCTCCGAACAGCCGGTCAAGACCGCCGAAGGCCTGGAAGTGGTGCCGTTGAAAGTGGTCAAGGCCGTGCTGCCCGACCCGTCTTCGCTCGCCCCGGGCTACACCGGCAAGACCTGCATCGGCGACCTGGTCAAAGGCACCAAGGATGGCCAACCGCGTGAGATGTTCATCTACAACGTGGCTGATCATGAAGAGGCCTATGCCGAGACTGACAGCCAGGGCATCTCCTACACCGCAGGCGTACCACCGGTAGCCGCTGCACTGCTGGTGGCGCGTGGCGAGTGGGATGTGAAGCACATGGCCAACGTCGAGGAACTGCCAGCTGAGCCGTTCCTCAAGGCGCTGGATGTGATGGGCTTGCCGACTCGGATCAAAGACGAGAACGGTGATCGGGCCTGGGATGCGACGGCCTGATAGGCCATAGCTGACCGAGCAAAAAATGCGCCCAAAGGGGCGCATTTTTTGTTTTGGCTCACCTACAATTCGAAGAACAATGAGGATCAAAATGTGGGAGCTGGCTTGCCTGCGATGGCGACCAGTCAGTCAATGATTCTTCAACTGAGCCACCGCTATCGCAGGCAAGCCAGCTCCCACACTGGTTGTGGGTTGCCCACAGAATTGGCGCCAGGCATAGATCCCTGTAGGAGCGGG
>NZ_MPOR01000042.1:0-46418 GCF_001896155.1 Pseudomonas sp. FSL W5-0203 | reverse complement strand
AAGCGAGGTGCCGAGTGGTGGGGCAAGAGCGTTTTGCTTACTTTGCCGCTTTTGCAAAGTGAGCCGCCGTCAGGGCGGAACCCTAAGTGGCCGTTACCTAACTAACGGATATGTACTCAATCTGATCCCACATCCCGGTCGGCTGTCAGGCCGCCTTCGCGAGCAAGCCCGCTCCCACATTGCGATCGTGGGGTGTCAGGTAGATAGCCGTCGGCTGGCAAGCCGTCATCGCAGGCAAGCCAGCTCCCACAGTTGGATCGTGGGGTGTCAGGTAGATAGATGTCGGCTGTCAGGCCGTCATCGCAGGCAAGCCAGCTCCCCCACAAGCTCCTTGGTCACAAGATATGAGCTGCCCATGCTATGGTGCTCGCCCCTTACCGTGCCTGTTCATCATCGTATGATCGTGATCCCTCGCCCCCTGCGCCTGACCTTCTATTCTCTGTTGATCATCGCCGGTGCGGTGCTGGCTGCCGCCTTGGCCACGCGCCATGCCGAACGCCAGGCCTTGGTAGACGACGCCGCCCGTGCCAATCAGCAGCTGGCGCTGTATGCCAACTCGCTGCACACCCTGATCGAACGCTACCGTGCCCTGCCCGCCGTGCTGGCGCTGGATTCGGAGATGATCAGCGCCTTGAAGGGCCCGCTGGACGCCACCACGCAAGACCGGCTCAACCGCAAGCTGGAGCGCATCAACGGCGCTGCGCAGTCTTCGACCCTGGAACTGATGGACCGCACCGGCCTGGCCGTGGCCGCCAGCAACTGGAACCTGCCCAGCAGTTATGTCGGCCACAACTACGCGTTCAGGCCGTATTTCAGCCAGACCTTGAGCCACGGCACCGGGCGCTTTTATGCAGTAGGCGTGACCACGGGTATTCCGGGCTACTTTCTTTCCAGTGCGGTCGTGGATGAGCACGAGCAGTTCCTCGGCGCCATGGTGGTCAAGCTGGAGTTCCCCGAGCTGGAGCGCGAGTGGGCCCAGGGCAATGACCTGCTGTTGGTCAGCGATGCGCGGGGCATCGTGTTTATCGCCAACCAGCCGGGCTGGCGTTATCGCAACCTGCGGCCGTTGTCCGAAAATGACCTGGCTGAACTCAAGGCCACCCGCCAATACGACAAGAAGCAACTGCAGCCGCTGGACACCCAGCCCCTGCAACGCTTTGACGAAAACAGCCACTTGATTCGCGTCGGCGGCCCCGACGGCAACGCCAATTACATCTGGGAGTCGCTGCCGCTCAAGCGCGAAGGTTGGACCCTGCACCTGTTGCGCAAACCCCAGTTTGCCTTTGAAGACCAACGCAACGCGGGCCTTGCCGCTGCGGGTTCGTGGCTGGCATTGGTGTTCCTGGTGCTGTTCCTCAGCCAGCGCTGGCGCCTGGCCCGCTTGCGCCAGCGCAGCCGTGAAGAACTGGAGCAATTGGTCGAAGAACGCACCCAGGCGCTGCGCACCGCCCAGGATGGCCTGGTGCAGTCGGCCAAGCTGGCGGCATTGGGGCAGATGTCGGCCGCCCTCGCCCATGAAATCAACCAGCCGCTGACCGCCCAGCGCATGCAACTGGCGACGCTGCGGCTGCTGCTCGACCATGGTCGCGTGGACGATGCCTACAAGGCGCTCACGCCATTGGATGACATGCTCACGCGCATGGCCGCGCTCACCGGCCACCTCAAGACGTTCGCGCGCAAGAGCCCCAGTGGCCTGCGCGAAAAGCTGGACCTGGCGACGGTGGTCGACCAATCCTTGCACCTGCTCGACGCGCGCCTGCGTGACGAAGCCATCGGTGTGGTGCTGGACCTCACCCGCCCGGCCTGGGTACGTGGCGACGCGATCCGCCTGGAACAGGTGCTGATCAACCTGTTGCGCAACGCCCTCGACGCCATGGCCGACAAACCGCGCAAGCGCCTGGAAATCCGCCTGCACGCCGATCAGCAGCTGTGGCAGTTGAGCGTCTGCGACAGCGGCGGCGGGATTGCCGAAGAACATTTGAGCAGCGTGTTCGACCCGTTTTTCACCACCAAACCGGTGGGCGACGGGCTCGGTTTGGGACTCGCGGTGTCCTACGCTATCGTGCATGAACTGGGCGGACGCCTGAGTGCCGCCAACCGTGGCGATGGCGCGACTTTCACCTTGACCCTGCCTATCGCCCTGGAGACGCCAGACCTATGTTGAACGCGGTGATTGTGGTCGATGACGAAGCCAGTATTCGCACGGCCGTCGAGCAATGGTTGAGCCTGTCGGGGTTTGACGTGCAGTTGTTCAGCCGCGCCGAAGAGTGCCTGGCGCAACTGCCCAAGGACTTTGCCGGGGTGATTCTGAGCGACGTGCGCATGCCAGGGCTCAGCGGCCTTGAACTGTTGGCCGAGGTGCAGCGCCGCGATGCCGATTTGCCGGTGATTTTGCTCACCGGCCATGGCGACGTGCCAATGGCCGTCGAAGCCATGCGTGACGGCGCCTATGACTTCCTGGAAAAACCCTTCAGCCCCGACGCCTTGCTCAACAGCCTGCGCCGGGCGTTGGACAAGCGTGGCCTGATCCTGGAAAACCGCCGCCTGCATCAACAGGCCGATCATCGCGCGCAGTTGGAGTCCAGCCTGCTGGGTGTGTCCAAGGGCCTTCAAAGCTTGCGCCGCCAAGTGCTGGACCTGGCGAGTTTGCCGGTCAATGTGCTGATTCGCGGTGAAACCGGCAGCGGCAAGGAGTTGGTCGCCCGCTGCCTGCACGACTTCGGCCCACGCGCAAAGAAGCCGTTCGTGGCCCTCAATTGCGCGGCAATCCCCGAGCAGTTGTTCGAAGCCGAACTCTTCGGACATGAAAGCGGCGCCTTCACCGGCGCCCACGGCAAACGCATCGGCAAACTGGAATATGCCCACGGCGGCACCTTGTTCCTGGATGAAATCGAAAGCATGCCCCTGGCCCAGCAAGTGAAATTGCTGCGCGTATTGCAGGAACAGAAGCTGGAGCGGCTGGGCTCCAACCAGAGTATCCAAGTGGACCTGCGCATCATCGCTGCCACCAAGCCCGACCTGCTGGAAGAAGCCCGTGCCGGGCGCTTTCGCGAAGACCTGGCCTATCGGCTCAACGTCGCGCAACTGCGCCTGCCGCCATTGCGTGAACGTCGCGAAGATATTCCGCTGCTGTACGAGCATTTTGCGCAAAGCGCCGCCGAGCGTCTGGGCCGCCAGGTCGAGCCCTTGAGTGGGCCACAGTTGGGGCGCCTGCTCAGCCATGACTGGCCGGGCAATGTGCGCGAACTGGCCAACGTCGCCGAGCGCCAGGTGTTGGGGCTGGACGAGCCGGAACCGCAAGGGATCGAGGCCGGGCAGTCGTTAGCAGCGCAGCAAGAAGCGTTCGAGGCACACTGCCTGAAGGCCGCGTTGACGCGTCACAAGGGCGATATCAAGGCGGTGCTGGCCGAGTTGCAACTGCCGCGCCGTACCTTCAATGAGAAGATGCAGCGGCATGGGTTGGTAAGGGAGATGTTTGTGTAGCGATATTTGGATCACCATCGCGGGCAAGCCCGCTCCCACATTTTGGTCTGTGAACACAGCAGGTGTGGGAGCTGGCTTGCCTGCGATGGCGTCGGCAGCCATAAGCGGATTTCCGCTCATCACCCAAAAACCATCAGCGACTTTCCGCTCAATAAAATCCCGCAACCCTTCTATTGCGGGCCTTCCTCTACCTGGCACAGCTCCTGCTATAGCCCCAACAGGCTGCGCACGCGCCGCTCCATAAAAACAACTAGATGAAGGATCCTTCAATGGATAACTCCAACACCGTGCCTCTGGGATCGACGGCCGTCAAAGCGCAGGAGCGCACCACCACCAGCCGCATCAAGTCGATCTTCAGCGGATCGGTCGGCAACATGGTCGAATGGTACGACTGGTACGTCTACGCCGCCTTCTCGCTGTACTTCGCCAAAGCCTTCTTCCCCAAAGGCGACACCACTGCCCAACTGCTCAACACCGCCGCGATCTTCGCCGTGGGCTTCCTGATGCGCCCGATCGGTGGCTGGCTGATGGGCCTCTACGCCGACAAAGTCGGGCGTAAAAAAGCCTTGATGGCCTCGGTGTACCTGATGTGCTTCGGCTCGCTGCTGATTGCCCTGAGCCCAGGCTATGAAATCATTGGTATCGGTGCGCCGATCCTGCTGGTGTTTGCCCGCCTGCTGCAGGGCCTGTCGGTCGGCGGCGAATACGGCACCTCTGCCACCTATCTCAGTGAGATGGCCACCAAGGAACGTCGCGGGTTCTACTCAAGCTTCCAGTACGTGACCCTGATCTCCGGCCAGCTCATCGCGCTGGCGGTGCTGATCGTGCTGCAACAGGTGCTGACTACCGAACAACTGTACGCCTGGGGCTGGCGCATCCCGTTCGCCATCGGCGCCCTGTGCGCAGTGGTCGCGCTGTACCTGCGTCGCGGCATGGAAGAAACCGAGTCGTTCACCAAGAAAGAAAAAGCCAAGGAAAGCGCAATGCGCACCTTGATGCGTCACCCCAAGGAACTGATGACCGTGGTCGGCCTGACCATGGGCGGCACCCTGGCGTTCTACACCTACACCACCTACATGCAGAAATACCTGGTGAACACGGTCGGCATGAGCATCTCCGACTCCACCACCATCTCGGCGGCGACGCTGTTTCTGTTCATGTGCCTGCAACCGATCATCGGCGGGCTGTCGGATAAAATCGGCCGCCGCCCGATCCTGATCGCCTTCGGCGTGCTTGGCACCCTGTTCACCGTGCCGATCCTCACCACCCTGCACACCATCCAGAGCTGGTGGGGCGCGTTCTTCCTGATCATGGCGGCGCTGATCATCGTCAGCGGCTACACCTCGATCAACGCCGTGGTGAAGGCCGAGCTGTTCCCGACCGAAATCCGCGCACTGGGCGTGGGCCTGCCGTATGCCCTGACCGTGTCGATCTTCGGCGGTACCGCTGAATACATCGCGCTGTGGTTCAAGAGCATCGGTATGGAAACGGGCTACTACTGGTACGTGACCGCGTGTATCGCCGTGTCGTTGATGGTCTACGTGACCATGAAAGACACGCGTAAACACTCACGCATCACCACCGACTAAAAAATGTGGGAGCGGGCTTGCTGTGGCGAGCAAGCTTGCTTGCGCTGGGGTGCGAAGCGCCCCCAAAAAGCTGGCTCCAGCTACGCTGTCGAACGGGAGCAAGCTCCCTCGCCACAGCAAGCCCGCTCCCTCATTTAGCCTTAGGACAACTCTGCGGCCTCATTGCGCCCATAGCGCCGCTGCGCATACGACGCGCCAGCAATCATCACCACCAGCACCGCAGCCAATACCGCGGATGAACCGATGGTGCCGAAATCCAAGCCGCCTTTTTCATGGGGTTTGGTCAGAAAATCCCCCAAGGTCGCGCCAAACGGCCGTGTCAGTACAAACGCCACCCAGAACAACAATACCGACGAGATGCGGGTGAAGTACTTGAGTACCACCACCGCGGCGATGGTTGAGCCTATCAACAATGCGCCACCGGCGAAGCCCAGCCCCGAATCGTCCGCGAGGAAATCGCCCAATGCGGTGCCCAAGGTGTTGGAGAACAGGATCGCCATCCAGTAAAACAGCTCCCCTCGGAAGGTCTGCACCTTGTTCACGTTCAGCGAGTCACCACTGAGGTGCCACAATGCAAAGATGATCATCAGGATCACGATCAGGATCATCGACCCGGTGGCGTAGCCCAGTCCCAGCGTGCGGTCCATGAAGTCGGACATCGTGGTACCCGCAGTACTGGTAGACAAAATCACGATCCAGTACAGCACCGGGTTGTAGGTTTTCGACCAGAGTTGCGTCACCAGGGTCACCAGGAACACGCTAATGAGGATCATGGAGCTGATGGCGTAGCCAACGTTCAAGGTCATCGACAGCAAGTCCCCGGCGGTTTCGCCCAAGGTAGTTGCGCAGATTTTCATGACCCAGAACGCCAGGGTGATCTGAGGAAGTTTATTCATGCAGTAGATAGCTCCAAGGCTCAGTCTTATAGGGGGTATTGACCTTGGGCGCAGACTGAAGGGGAAACTGTGAAAAATAGGTGGCAGATGTATGAAAAATCCATGGGCACGATGGAAATTCACCGCCATGAATTGCACTATGACCGCCTCCCAAACCGCGTAGCAGGAACCCCGGCCATGCCTGACGACATCCACTTTTACGAACCCGCCAACGGCCACGGCCTGCCCCATGACCCGTTCAATGCCATCGTCGGCCCACGCCCGATTGGCTGGATCTCCTCGCACGACCGCGAAGGCCGCCTGAACCTGGCGCCCTACAGTTTCTTCAACGCATTCAACTACATTCCGCCGATCATTGGGTTTTCCAGTGTCGGGCGTAAAGACAGCCTGAACAATATCGAACAGACCGGCGAATTCGTCTGGAACCTGGCCACCCGCCCGCTGGCCGAGCAGATGAACCAGAGCTGCGCGGCCGTATCGCCCGAGGTGAATGAATTCGAACTCTCCGGCTTGACGCCGGTGGCTTCGAAAATCGTTGGCGTACCACGGGTGGGCGAGAGCCCGGTGTCGTTCGAGTGCAAGGTGACGCAGATCATCCAGCTGCAACGTACCGACCAACAGTTGGTGCCGAGCTGGCTGGTGCTGGGCGAGGTGGTTGCGGTGCACATCGCCAAATGGTTGCTCAAGGACGGGATCTACGACACCGCTGCCGCCGAGCCGATTTTACGCGGGGGTGGCCCGGCGGATTATTTCCAGCTGGGGCCAGAAGCGCTGTTCAAGATGTACCGCCCAGGCGCCACCAAACCCTGACTGCAATGCAATCAAAACTGTGGGAGCTGGCTTGCCTGCGATAGCGGTGGGTCAGTTAACCCAAGAGTGACTGATACACCGCTATCGCAGGCAAGCCAGCTCCCACATTGGTTAGGTGTGCTGCCTCAGCGTTCAGCAGTCGCCCAGGTCAGTTGACCTTCTGCATCCACATCGACCAGATGCTCGAGTTGCAACGTCGCCGCATCATCGGCATCGGACGCTGTCTTGAACGTCTGCCCATCAAGGATCTTGTGAAACCTGGGTGCGCCCATGCCATCCAGTGCCTTGACGGCGACGGCGGCGCTGTAGCCACCTTCGCCCGGTACTACGGCGGAAACGGCTTCGTGGTGGGCAAATTGTTTACGTGCCATGTTGCAAGTCCTGGCCAATGGAAAGTCGGCCATTCTAACCGTTAACCGGCCAGTTGCAGGTACTCGCCGTAGGCCTGTGCCGCCGATGCGTCGGTGAAGGTCTGGAAGTCCATGCTGCGCACGACCATGTCGTTCAGAAGCTCAGTGAAGATCATCAGGGCCGGAGAGTTGAAGTAGGCGCTCATGGCCTGCTCGCTGCTCCAGAACCCGGATACCAGCCATACATCGGGGTCGACCTGGGAGTGCTGCAACGAGAATTGCAGGCAACCCTGGGCCTGGCGACCCGGTTCGATCAAACTGCTCAAGCGTGCACCGAGTTCGGTGCTGCACCCGCTACGGGCGCGGATAAAGGCCATATGGCTCGCGGGAATGGGGGTGGACATGTTCGACTCTCCCGTTGAGAAGTGATGCTCGGCAAGCACAATGAGGGCGTGTTGCCACAGGATCAAAGATAACGGCGCGGCGGTAAGCGCGGTTAGTCAATTCCTGCAGGCTTATTGCACAATCCTGCGAGAAGCGTAGGGAGGACGTTCGGTCTCAGAATTTATTCCAGGCCCAGGCCCCATGTTTCAGGCAGATGACAGGCTGCGTACTTGCCTGATTCACGCGATCTCGCAGGATCAGGCAAGGATGCTGCAGAATCGACGTAACACTTTTTGAAAAGCCGCCGCTAAGCTGAGCCCATCAAAGCAGCGTGTAGAGGACGCCCCATGCCGTCGCCCGAATCCAAGCCCGTTCCCCTCGATGCCGAGATGGAGAAACAACGCGCCGAGCTGGCCAGTATCGTGCACCGCCATACCTGGGAGGACGGCTCCTACGGCACGGCGATCACCTCGCTGTACCTGAACCGCCACAACGCGCCCCGGGATTTCATGCCGGTGCTGGTGGAACCCGCGCTGTGCATCCTAGCCAGTGGCAGTAAGGAAGTGCGCCTGGCCGACGAGATCTTTGCCTACGACCCGCTCAACTACCTGGTGTTCTCGGTGGCGATGCCGGTGGCCGGCCGCATTATTGACGCCACCGCCGAGGACCCGAACCTCTCGGTGCGTATCAATATCGACCCGGCGCAGCTCACCGCGCTGATCGCAGAGGCCGGGCCGATGGGCGTGCCCTCGCGCCCGACCTCACGAGGCATGTACGTCGACCGCATCGATCACGCACTGCTCGACGCGGTGCTGCGCCTGACCCGCTTGCTGGACACGCCTAAAGACATCGCGATGCTCGCGCCCTTGATCAACCGTGAAATTCTCTACCGCTTGCTGCGTGGCCCGCAGGGTTATCGCCTGTATGAAATCGCTGTGGCTAACAGCCAGAGCCATCGGGTGAGCCAGGCGATCACCTGGCTGAACGGCAACTATGAACAGCCGCTGCGTATCGACGACCTGGCCAAAGAAGTGAACCTGAGCGTCTCGACCCTGCACCATCGCTTCAAAGCGATCACGGCCATGAGCCCGCTGCAATACCAGAAGCAACTGCGCTTGCAGGAAGCCCGGCGGCTGATGATTGCCGAAGGGCTGGAGGCCTCGGCGGCGGGCTATCGGGTGGGGTATGAAAGCCCGTCCCAGTTCAGCCGGGAGTACAGCCGGTTGTTCGGTGCGCCGCCGCTGCGCGACCTGGCCCGGTTGCGCCAGAGCATCTGATGTACGCAGAGCAACATGTGGGAGCTGGCTTGCCTGCGATGGCGGTGTGTCAGTCACTAATGAGTCAACTGAACCACCGCTATCGCAGGCAAGCCAGCTCCCACATTTGATCTCAGGTGTTTGTTAGTCCAAGGTTCTTGGTAGTTGCAGGGTGACGCGCAGGCCGCCTTCGCGCAGGTTCTGCAAACTCACTTCGCCACCATGGCTATGGGCAATATTGCGCGCAATGCCCAACCCCAGCCCGTAACCCTGCTGCTGGCCGGCCAGTCGAAAGTGCGGTTCAAATACCTGTTCCAGCCGCTGCTGCGGCACACCAGGCCCCTCGTCATCCACATGCAGAATGAACTGCGCGCCATCGTCCTCGATATGCAAATGCGCGTTCTGCCCGTACTTCAGCGCGTTGTCGATCAGGTTGCCGATGCAACGCTTGAGCGCCAGCGGCTTGCCTGGGTAGGCTGACAGCGCCGCGCCATCGAGGGTCACTCGGCCATTGCCATGGGGTGCCAGGTATGGCTCCACCAGGCATTCGAGGACGTGGTTGAGGTCCACCGGCTGGATGTTTTCGTGAATATCGGTGTCTTTCACGCATTGCAACGCGCCCTTGACCAGCAATTCCAGTTCATCCAGGTCACGGCCGAATTTGTTTTGCAGGTTCTCGTCCTCCAACAATTCCACGCGCAGGCGCAGGCGGGTAATGGGTGTGCGCAGGTCATGGGAAATCGCGCTGAACAACTGGCTGCGCTCGGTCAGGTAACGGCTGATGCGTTCACGCATGGCATTGAACGCACGGCCCACTTCCACCACTTCACTGCCGCCGCCTTCAGCCACCGGCTCCACATCGGCGCCCAGGGACATGTCCCGCGCCGCTCGCGCCAGGCGCTTGAGCGGTCGGCTTTGCCAGTGCACCAGCAGGCCGATGAACAGCAGCAGAAAACCGCTGGTGAGCACGATGAACCACACCTGCTGGGACGGCAGGCCTTGCTCTTCCAGGCTGGTGTAGGGCTCGGGCAATAGCGAGGCGATGTACAGCCATTCACCGGGTGCCAGTTGGATCTGGGTGACCAGCACCGGCGGGTTCACCGGCTCCAGGGTCAACGCGTAATGGGCCCAGGAGCGTGGCAGTTCGTCGAGCTTCAGGCCGGCATTGAAGATGCGCAGGTCTTCGGCGCTGACGAACTCCACCGAGATGTGCACGTCGGCACCCAGGGTCTGGCGCAGCACTTCATCCACCGCCACCAGCACCGCTTGTTTGCGCGGGGTTTCGGGCAATAGCTGCATGTCCAGCGGGCGATCGTTGAGGGTCACCACAAAACGCGTGCCGCCCATGCTGCGCAATTGGTCCAGCACCAACGGACGATAGGCCACCGGCAGCGACCGGAAGTAACTCACGCTGGCAGTCATTGAATGCGCTAGGCTGCGGGCGCTGGTGACCAAGCCCTCAAGCTGGGTGGCGCGCAATTGCGACACCCAGATCACGCTGGACAGCGCCTGGGCGAACAGCACCGCCAGTAAGGTCAGCAGTAACATGCGCCCCAGCAGCGAGCGGGGTACCGGGAAGCGGCGACGGCGTTCGTTCAGCGCTTCAGTGGGCATTGCCGGCAACCACGCTGGCTGCCAGTTGATAGCCGCTGCCGCGCACGGTGCGGATCAGCCGCGGAGGTTTCTCGGTGTCGCGCAGGCGCTGGCGCAAGCGGCTGACGGCCATGTCGACGATACGGTCCAAGGGCATGAGGTCGCGGCCACGGGTGGCGTTGCCGATGGTGTCGCGGTCGAGGATCTGTTGCGGGTGGTCGAGAAACAACTTGAGCAAGGCGAAGTCGGCACCGGAGAGGATCACCTCCTCACCATCCACATGAAACAAGCGGTGGCTGATCATATCCAGGCGCCATTCATCGAACACCCACACATCACCGCCGCTGCTGCGCTCCTGGCCGAATTGGCAGCGGCGCAGCAGTGCCTTGATACGCGCCTGCAACTCGCGGGGGCTGAATGGTTTGCCGATATAGTCATCGGCGCCCAGCTCCAGGCCGATCACGCGGTCGGCTTCGTCGGAACTGGCGGTGAGCATGATGATCGGCACCTGCGCCTGGCGCGGGTGCTGGCGAATCCAGCGGCACAGGCTGAAGCCGTCTTCGTCTGGCAACATGACATCGAGGATGACCAGATCGCACGGCGCCTCGTTCATTGCCTGGCGGAACCCCGCACCGTCGGACACGCCACGGACCTGGAAGCCGGCGCGACTGAGGTAGGTTTGCAGCAATTCGCGGATTTCCTGGTCGTCGTCGACGAGGAGAATGGATTTACTGATTACGCTCACGGGGGCCTCCTTGTTGTTATGGCCTGGCTTAAATCATCGGGTGCGCTTTAGGCCGTCATCGCAGGCAAGCCAGCTCCCACACTTGGAATGCATTCCGGACTGTGGGAGCCGGCTTGCCTGCGATGGCGCCATTATGACCTATGCAAAAGCTTGCTCAAGCGCCACACCCGCCCCAGTCAGCCCGGAATACGGCGCCGTCACCAACCACACTGGAATACCTTTGAAGTAGTCGCTCATGCAGCCTTTATCCGCGAAGCTTTTAGCGAAACCACTGGCGATAAAGAAGTCGGCAAACCTCGGTATCACCCCACCCACGATGTACACGCCACCGCGTCCACCGGTGGTCAAGACGTTATTGCCCGCCACCCGGCCCAGCCAGATGCTGAACTGGTCCAATACTTCCATCGCCACCGGATCGCCGGCCAGGCCCGCCGCCGTGATGGCTTCGGGGGTGTCGAGCACCGGCTCATGCCCATCCACCGCACAAATCGCCCGGTACAGCCGCGGCAGGCCGCCGCCGCTTAACGCGGTTTCGGCGCTGACATGCCCGATCTCGCTGTAGATGTGTTGCCACAGCTGGGTTTCCCGTGGGCTGCTCAGGGGCAGGTCGACATGCCCACCCTCCCCCGGCAATGCTGCCCAACGGCCTGCGCCGAGGTCCAGCAAGGTGCCGACACCAAGACCCGTACCTGGGCCGATCACCACGGCCGGGCGCAAGGGCTCCGGCGTGCCTTCGCAGACCACGCGGAATTCGTCGGGCTTGAGCCGGGTCATGCCCAGGGCCATGGCCGAGAAGTCGTTGACCAGCAACAGTTCATCCACCTGCAGGGCCTGGCAAAACGCGGTTTTGCTCAGGCGCCAGTGGTTGTTGGTGAACTTGAATTCATCGCCGCTCACCGGCCCGGCCACCGACAGGCACACCGCACCGATGTCGCCGATTTCCAGGCCTTCCTCTTTGAGATAGACCTTGATCGCCTCTTCAGGGCTGCCGTGATCCGCCGTGGCATGCACGCGGATCGAATGCAGTTCCTGATCCCGCCATAACGCAAAACGGGCGTTAGTCCCCCCGATGTCACCGACCAGCGCAAGCTTCACTTAAGCGTCTCCAAGGCAGAGGTAAAGGCGCTGGCGCCCTGCTCTGCGGAGCTTGCGGCCAAGCGCATGAATGCAAACAGCTCGCGACCGGCTCCCACGTTATTGCCCAACAGGCCCGTGGCAGGCGTGCGCGCTGCAAATACTTCGGCGTCCACCTTAAGCTCCAGGGTGCCGGTAACGCCATCCACACGGATGATATCGCCATCCTGGACCCGCGCCAGCGGCCCGCCGCTCTGGGCTTCGGGGTTGACGTGGATCGCGGCAGGGATCTTACCCGACGCGCCGGACATTCGCCCATCTGTCACCAGCGCCACCTTGAAACCACGGTCCTGCAACACGCCCAGGAACGGGGTCATCTTGTGCAGTTCCGGCATGCCGTTGGAGCGCGGCCCCTGGAAGCGCATCACCGCGACAAAGTCTTTTTCCAACAGGCCAGCCTTGAAGGCATCGGCCAGGTCCTGCTGGTCCTGGAACACCACCGCCGGCGCTTCGACAACCTGATGCTCCGGGGCCACCGCCGACACCTTCATCACGCCACGGCCAAGGTTGCCTTCCATCACGCGCAAGCCGCCTTCCGGCGAGAACGCACGGGCCACCGGGCGCAGGATTGTTTCGTCGAGGCTTTCGATCGGGCCGTCGCGCCAGACCAGCTCGCCATCCACCAGGAAAGGTTCCTGGATATAGCGGCTCAGGCCCTTGCCGGCCACGGTGTTGACGTCTTCGTGGAGCAGGCCGGCTTCCAGCAGTTCGCGGATCAGGAACGACATACCGCCCGCCGCCTGGAAGTGGTTGATGTCAGCCTTGCCATTTGGATACACGTGGGACAGGGTCGGCACCACCTCGGAGAGGTCGGCCATGTCCTGCCAGGTCAGGATGATGCCTGCCGACATGGCAATGGCCGGCATGTGCAGGGTGTGGTTGGTGGAGCCGCCAGTGGCGTTGAGCGCAACGATGGAGTTGACGATGGACTTCTCGTCGACAATCTCGCCAATCGGCGTGAAGTTGCCATTGGCCTTGGTCAAACGCGTGACCTGGTGCGCAGCTTCACGGGTCAACGCATCCCGCAGGGGCGTGTACGGGTTGACGAACGAAGCGCCAGGCAAGTGCAGGCCCATGACTTCCATCAGCAACTGGTTGGTGTTGGCGGTGCCGTAGAAAGTGCAGGTGCCGGGGCTGTGGTAGGACTTCATCTCCGATTCCAGCAGTTCTTCGCGGCTGGCCTTGCCTTCGGCATAGCGCTGGCGCACATCGGCCTTCTGCTTGTTGGAGATACCCGAGGGCATCGGTCCGCCTGGCACGAAAATCATCGGCAGGTGGCCGTAGCGCAGCGCGCCCATCATCAGGCCAGGAACAATCTTGTCGCAGATGCCCAGCATCAGCGCGGCGTCGAACATGTTGTGGGACAGCGCTACCGCCGTGGACATGGCAATGACTTCACGGCTGAGCAGGCTCAGTTCCATGCCCGGCTCGCCCTGGGTCACGCCGTCGCACATGGCGGGGGTGCCGCCGGCGAACTGGCCGACCGAGCCGACTTCGCGCAGAGCCTTTTTGATTTGTTCGGGGAAATGCTCGTAGGGCTGATGCGCCGAGAGCATGTCGTTATAAGAAGAAACAATTGCAACGTTGGCGGCATTCATCATGCGCAGGCTGTTTTTGTCTTCGGTGCCGCAACCGGCCACGCCGTGGGCGAAGTTGGCGCATTGCAGCTTGCCGCGCATCGGACCGTCGCTGGCTGCGCCGCGAATGAGCGCAAGGTAAGCCTCGCGGGTGGCGCGGCTGCGGGCGATAAGCCGTTCGGTGACCTCAAGAACGCGGGGATGCATGTATAGAACTCCAGGCTAACGGATGTGGCGACCTGAGAGTCTATGCTGATCAAACGCCCACGGCTCATGGGATGGCAGGGGGTCGTTTGGATCATCGGACCAGTTGATTCAGGTCACTCGTTGTAGATTGAACAAAATACTGCCACTAAAAAGGCTTGTTTTCTATTTTTATGCGAATAATCTTGTAATTCTTACAACAAATCGACGACAGGCACTTTCCGATGACTCTTCGAATCGCAATCAATGGTTTTGGCCGTATCGGCCGTAATGTCCTGCGCGCACTGTATACCCAAGGCTATCGCCAGGATCTGCAGATCGTCGCCATCAACGATTTGGGCGACAGTTCGATCAATGCCCACCTGCTCAAGTACGACACCGTACACGGCACTTTCGACGCAGAGGTTGCCCACGATCAGGAAAGCCTGACCGTCAATGGTGACCGGATTGCCGTGAGTGCCATTCGCAACCCCGCCGACCTGCCGTGGGCTGCGCACAAGATTGACGTGGTGTTCGAATGCACCGGCCTGTTCACCGACCGTGACAAAGCTGCCGCGCATATTAGCGCTGGCGCGCGCAAGGTGATCATCTCCGCCCCGGCCAAAGGCGCGGACGCGACTGTGGTCTACGGGGTAAACCATGACATTTTGCGTCAATCCCACCAGATCATTTCCAACGCATCGTGCACCACCAACTGCCTGGCGCCCGTCGCCCAGGTGCTGCATCGCGAGCTGGGCATCGAAAGCGGGCTGATGACCACTATTCACGCCTACACCAACGACCAGAACCTCACCGACGTGTACCACACCGACCCGTACCGCGCGCGTTCGGCCACCCAGAACATGATCCCGAGCAAGACCGGCGCCGCTGAAGCGGTGGGCCTGGTGCTGCCGGAACTGGCAGGCAAGCTGACCGGCATGGCGGTGCGTGTACCGGTGATCAACGTGTCGCTGGTGGACCTCACCGTGCAGTTGAAGAAAGAAGCCACGGCCGATGAAGTCAACGCCCTGCTTAAACACGCCAGCCAGCATTCGAAGATCCTCGGCTACAACACCCTGCCGCTGGTTTCCAGCGACTTCAACCATAACCCGCTGTCGTCGATCTTCGACGCTAATCACACTAAGGTCAGCGGCAAATTGCTCAAAGTGCTCGCGTGGTATGACAACGAGTGGGGCTTCTCCAACCGTATGCTGGATAACTGCCTGGCGTTGTGTAACGCCGAGTAACTCCACAAGATCGACCAGATCGTTCCCACGCTCTGCGTGGGAATGCCACCCTGGACGCTCCGTTGTGACGCGGAGCGTCACAGGATGTGTTCCCACGCAGAGCATGGGAACGAGCGGCAATCCACAGAAATAGCCACTTGCCATTTCAGTTGATGATAAGCATTATCATTCACTGCAAATCGGTCTGGTATCACTGTGAGCCAATCTCGCTTCAACCACGTCTTCCTCACCCAACGGGTGATCCTGCTACGAACTCTGCAACGCATGGTGCATAACCACAGCACTGCCGAGGACCTGTTGCAGGAAACCTACCTGCGCGTGACTCGGGCCCTGAGCGAGCGGCCAATCGACCACCTTGAACCCTTTGTCTACCAGACAGCCCGCAACCTGGCGCTGGATCACTTGCGTTCGCGCAGGATTCAGGCGCGTACCCTGCAGGAGGATGTCCCGCTGGATGTCCTGCAAAGCGTCGCCGCGCCGGCCAGCACGCCGGAGGAAGCTACCCAGGCAGAGCAGCTGCTGGAGCACCTGAGTGTCAGCCTCGGCCAGTTGAGCGCCCGCCAGCAGCGGATTTTCATCCTCAGCCGCCTGCACGGTTGCAGCTACCAAGAGATTGCCGATCAATTGGGCGTGTCCTTGAGCACGGTGCAAAAGGAACTCAAATTGATCATGGCTATCTGTGTGGGTGTGGCCGAACGGCTGGATCAGCCTTAAGCTTCACCCGACAGAGGTGTCGATCCAAGCTGTAGGAAAAATGAATAAAACGTGGCGAAGACCCGAGGAACACCGTGACGGACCCGAATAAACTGCGCCCCCATGCGTTGGCTCATGAGGTGTTGCAAGACGCGGCCATGGACCAAGCCCTCGATTGGCTGATCGCCTTGCAGTGCCCGCAACCTGGGCAGCAGGCCGCGTTCGACGCCTGGCTGGCCCAGGACCCGGCGCATGTCCACGCCTTCAGCAAGGCCCAGGCCGCCTGGGGGGACGCGCCGGTACACAGCGCCGCCGTGGCCCTCGCCGCACCGCGCAAGCCCAGCGGCTGGCGCCGGATCAGACCGCACTGGAAACCCCTGGCCACCGCCGCCGTGTTACTGGTCGGCCTGTTCAGTTTCAGCAACCTGCCGGTGCGTTTGCAGGCCGACCATCTGACGGTGGTGGGCGAGCGCCAGCGCCTGCAACTGGACGATGGCTCCAAGGTGCTGCTGAACACCAATTCGGCGTTTTCCAGCACCATCAAGGACCATCAGCGCATTGCCCGCCTCTACCAGGGCGAAGCGTACTTTGAAATAGCGCCCACCCGTGGCCTGCCCCTGGAGATCGACGCGGGCCCGGTGCGCGCCAGCGTGCGCGACACCGCCTTTGCCGTGCGCTACCTCAATGGCGAAGCCCAGGTTCAAGTGCAGCGCGGCGATGTCGACCTGAGCAACACGTTCGACGATGCCCGTGTGCGCCTGAGCGCCGGTGAAAGCATCCGTATCGGCCCCAAGGGTTTCGGCCAACCGGCCAAGCTCGACCCCAGCAAGGACCTGGCTTGGGTGCAGGGCCGGCTGGTATTCGAAAACTGCCCGCTGAGCGAAGTGCTGGCTGAGCTGCGCCGCTATTACCCCGGCTGGATCGTCAACAACAACGAGCAGTTGGCGAGCGTCGCCGTCACCGGCAACTACCGCCTCGACCAGCCCCTGGACGTGGTGCGCTCTCTGGCTCACATCACCTCGGCCAAGCTGTCGGAGTACCCGGCGCTGGTGATCCTGAACTAAATGAGAATTATTTTTACTCGATATTAACCGGCGATACGTCTCGTTATAGCCAATGCAACTGATTCCTATTCGGTTCGGTTCGCAACTATAAGATTCGTATCCCGGAGCGCTCTCGATGTCCTCTCGTTTCAACCGCCGGTCTGCTTCGCCCGTTTTGTCCTTGCTGACCGCCGCGATCCTGCTGGCTGGTGCGCCCGTCATGAGCGCCACCGCCGCGGAACCTGCCGCTCGCAGCCACGCCAACTACACGTTCAGCATCGAACAGCAGCCACTGGTGTCGGCACTCAACGCCTTCACCGCAGTGACCGGCTGGCAAGTGGGCCTGCCGGCCGAACTGGGCCAGGGCGTGTCGTCCCCTGGCGTGCGCGGCCCGCTGCCAGCGGAAAAAGCCTTGGAGCGGCTGTTGGTGGGGACCAACCTGAGCTATCGCAAACTGGGCACCAATAACATCGTGCTGGAAAAACGTAGCGCCGGCAGCGCCCTCGCCCTGCAACAGGTGACCATCAGCGCCACCCGCAATGAACAGGATGTGAACAGTGTACCGAGCACCGTCAGCGTGCACGACCGCGCAGAACTGGACCGCCAGCACGTCAACAACATCCGTGAACTGGTGCGCTACGAACCCGGCGTCTCCGTAGGCGGCGCCGGTACGCGCTCGGGTAACGCGGGCTACAACATTCGTGGCATCGACGGCGACCGCGTCCTCACCCAGGTGGATGGCGTCGAAGTGCCGGACAATTTCTTCAACGGCCCTTACGCCAAGACCCGCCGCAATTACGTCGACCCGGAAATCGTCAAGCGCGTGGAGATCCTGCGCGGCCCGGCCTCGGCCCTGTACGGCAGCAGCGCCATCGGCGGCGCGGTGAGTTATTTCACCCTCGACCCGGATGACATCATCAAGCCAGGCCAGGACGTCGGCGCCCGCCTGAAGACCGGCTACAGCTCAGCCGACGAGAGCTGGCTGACCTCCGGCACCTTCGCCGGGCGTGTGCAAGACTTCGACGGTTTGCTGCACCTGAGCCAGCGCAATGGCCACGAAACCGAATCCTACGATGGCAACAACGCCACCGGCCTGGCCCGTACCGGCGCCAACCCGGAAGATGCGCGCACCACCAACGTGCTGGCCAAGCTGGGCTGGAACTATGGCGATGACAACCGCCTGGGCCTGACCTACGAGAAGTTCAAGGATGACCGCGACGTCAATCTGAAAAACGCAGTGGGCGGCCCGTTCATCGGTGGTCGGGGCATGAACCTGTACCGCGACCGTCGCGGTAACGACACCATTACCCGCGAGCGCTTCGGCCTGGAAAACACCTTCGCCCTGGAGTCGCCGATTGCCGACCGCATCAAGACCAGCCTCAACTACCAGATCGCCAAGACCGACCAGACCACCGCCGAAATCTACCAGGCCGGCCGTCGCGTCTTGCGTACCCGCGACACCCTTTACGAAGAAAAACAGTGGGTCTTCGACGCGCAACTGGACAAAGCATTCAGCCTCGGCGAAACCGACCACCAAGTGACCTACGGCACCACCCTCAAGCAGCAGAAAGTCACCGGCTCACGCGAAGGCTCGGCCTCGTGCCTGGCCATTGGCGCCGGCTGCACCGCCATCGGCGCGCCAAGCCCATCAGCCAGCGACAGCGTGAAAAAGGCCAGCGACTTCCCCGACCCGACCATCAACACCTACTCGCTGTTCGCCCAGGACCAGATCACCTGGGACAAATGGACCTTCCTGCCCGCCGTGCGTTATGACTACACCCGGCTCAAGCCCAAGCTGACCCAGGAATTCCTCAACACCGTCAACCCGACCGGCGCCTATGCCGTCGATGGCAAAGACAAGACCTGGAACCGCGTCACACCCAAGTTCGGCCTCACCTATGCCCTGACCGACAACTACACCTGGTTCGGCCAATACGCCGAGGGCTTCCGCACGCCGTCTGCCAAAGCACTGTACGGTCGCTTCGAAAACCTCAACCTGGGCTACACCGTCGAACCCAACCCCGACCTCAAGCCGGAAACCAGCAAAGGCATCGAAACCGGGATTCGCGGCAAATTCGACGAAGGCTCTTTCGATATTGCGGTGTACTACAACAAGTACCGCGACTTTATCGACGAAGACAACGCCGTGGTCGGCGGCACCGTGGAGCAGTTCCAGGCGGTCAACATCAAGCGCGCCACCATCAAGGGAGTGGAAGCCAAGGGCCGCCTGAACCTGGATGCCTTCGGCGCGCCGAAGGGCCTGTATACCCAAGGCTCGGTTGCCTACACCTACGGTCGCAACGACGACAATGGCGAGCCGTTGAACAGCGTCAACCCACTCAAGGGCGTGTTTGGCCTGGGCTACGATCAGGACAACTACGGTGGCCTGGTTAGCTGGACCGTGGTGAAAAAACAGAACCGCGTCGACAGCACCACCTTCCACGCGCCCGACGGCGGCACCGACGGCCCGTTCAAGACCCCGGGCTTCGGCATCCTCGACCTGACCGCTTACTACAAGGTGAGCAAAGACGTGACCGTCAACGGTGGCCTCTACAACCTCACCGACAAGAAGTACTGGAACTGGGATGACGTGCGCAGCTACGACAGCGTCGGCGAAGCCGGTGTGACCGGCCCGGCCAACCTCGACCGCCTGACCCAGCCCGGTCGCAACTTTGCGATCAACGTGATCTGGGACATCTGACCCATCCGCCTCACCTCGCCGCCCTTGCAGCCGCGGCGAGGTGAGGATTTTTTACTGTGCCGCGTCTTCTTGTTCGTCTAGTTGATAACAGCTCTCTTCAGGGCGCCCAGGCGCTTCTCTTCTCAAGGACTTTTTTCATGACCGCTTCTTCCACCGCAGAACGCCCAAGCCTGCGCTCCCAACGCCTGAACCAGATCACCAACGCGCCGCACACCAAGCTCGACGCCTTGGTGAAAGCTCACGCGCCGTTCGAAACCCAAGCCAACTTCGCCCGTTTCGTGGTGGCCCAGTACCTGTTCCAATCGGAACTGGTGGCCTTGTACAACGATGCCGAGTTGAACCAGATCATCCCTGACCTGGCCGCCCGCTGCCGCGCCGAAGCGGCCAAGCTCGACCTGGCAGACCTGGACACCGAAATCCCGGCCCCGGTTGCCGGTGCGGTGAATAACCCCAGCAAAGCCGAAGCTTTGGGCTGGCTGTTCGTCTCCGAAGGCTCCAAGCTGGGCGCTGCGTTCCTGATCAAGCGCGCCGTGGGCCTGGGCCTGAGCGAAACCTTCGGTGCCCGCCACCTGGGCGAGCCGGCCGGTGGTCGCGCCGAAGGCTGGAAAAGCTTCACCCGCACCCTCGACGGCCTGGCATTCAGTGCCGAAGAAGAAGCTGCCGTGGAAAAAGGAGCGATTGATGCGTTTGTGCGCTTCACCGTGTTGCTGGAACAGGCGTACGCTAGCGCCCCAGAACTGGCGTAAGTGTTCTGGTAATCAGCGGTTCAATGTGGGAGCTGGCTTGCCTGCGATGGCGGTGGGTCAGCTCCAGATATTTAACCTGATACACCGCCATCGCAGGCAAGCCAGCTCCCACACTTGGGTGCATTTCATGGCTGATAATGTGTAAACCTTCCCACCAGAAAACTGCAGCATGACCGGCAAACCCCAATCCTCCTCCAAAATCGCCCAAGTCCTCTTTGGCCTGCTGGCCTACGTGAGCCTGGGGATCGGCTTGGTGGCGATTGTCATACCGGGGTTGCCCACCACCGAATTCATCTTGCTCGCCGCCTGGGCCGCCACCAAAAGCTCGCCGCGCCTCAGCGCCTGGCTGGAAAACCATCGCCTGTTCGGGCCGATCCTGTCCAACTGGCGCAATGGCAAGATCATCGCCCGCCGCGCCAAGGTCAGCGCCACGGTGAGCATGTTGCTGTGCGCCGTGCTGATGCTGGTGATGCTCGATCACGGCTGGCCGGTGTACCTGGCGATTGCCGGGATGAGCCTGGGCAACCTGTGGATCTGGTCCCGCCCCGAGCAGCTCGCACGCCCCGTATAACGGCCGGTGTAGGCGTTTTCCTACCGCTCATCGCCTATTTCTCATGAATTGATTTGTGACGCCGATGTTTCAGGTACGGCGCCGAATGGACTTGGCTCTTCTGCGTGCATTCCAACAAGTCCATTCGTGAGTGAACCTATGTTCGACACCCTCTCCATCCGCTTGAAAATCGTGTTGCTGTCCGGCCTGTGCCTGCTGGGTGTGATTGCACTGGTGGTCGGCATCAATATCTACAACACCAACCAGAACGATCGGTTGGTCAGTGATTCAAGCTCACGAATGCTCACCGCCAGCGTGGAGCAGTTGCTGCAATCCAAAGCGGCCGAACAGGCCGGCCACTTGCAGCAGACCTTCGGCGAAAACCTGCTGGTGGTCACAGCCCTGGCCGACCAGATCAAAGACCTGCGTCAGTTGGGCACCCAACGCGCCCTTGAAGCCGGGGCCCTGCGTGAAGAGCTCAACCGCAGCGTCAAAACCGCGTTCGAGCGCAACACCAAAGTGCTGGGCATCTGGTTGTCGTTCGAACCCAACGGGCTGGATGGCAAGGACAGCGAATTCATCGACGACAAGGCACGCGTCTCCAATGAAAAAGGCCGGTTTTCCAGCTACTGGAGTCGTGCTGGCGGCGAAGGCCAGAACACCATCATGGTCGAAGATGACCTGACCAAGACCACCCTCAACCTCAGCGGCACGCCTTACAACATCTGGTACACCTGCCCACGGGACACGCGCAGCACTTGCCTGCTGGACCCGTACGAAGACACGGTGGCCGGCAAACCGGTACTGATGACCACCATTTCCCTGCCGCTGATCGTCGACGGCAAAGTCATCGGTGTCGTCGGCGTGGACATCGCCCTCACCGCCCTGCAAGCGACCACCGATGCTGCGCAGAAAGACCTGTTCAACGGTGCCGCCCACCTGGAGATTCTGTCCAGCACCGGCCTGATCGCCGCCTACAGCGGTGAACCAGCCAAAGTCGGCAAGAACCTGATCGACAGCATCGGCGCCGAAGGCAAGGAGATCGTGCAACTGCTGGCCAATGACCGGCCGGTTATCCGTGAACAGGACGACACCATTCGTGCCGTGTACCCGCTCAAGCCGATTGCCGGTGCCAAATCCTGGGGCGTGGTGATCAAGCTGCCCAAAGCGGTGATGCTGGCCGACAACGAAAAACTGCAAGCCGTACTCGACGAGGCCCAGGCAACGGGCACGCTCAAAGCCCTGTTGGTGGCCGCCGCCGCTGGCCTGCTGGGCTTGCTGTTGATCTGGCTGACCGCTACTGGCGTGACCCGCCCTATCAATAGCGTGGCCGCCATGCTCAAGGACATCGCCAGCGGTGACGGCGACCTCACCCAGCGCCTGGCCTACGCCAAGAAGGACGAACTGGGCGAGCTGGTGAACTGGTTCAACCGCTTCCTCGACAAGCTGCAGCCGACCATTGCGCAGATCAAGCAAAGCATCACCGAAGCTCGTGGGACGGCCGATCAGTCGTCCGCCATTGCGCGCCAGACCAGCGAAGGCATGCAGGTGCAGTTCCGTGAAATCGACCAGGTCGCCACCGCGTCGAACGAAATGAGCGCCACCGCCCACGACGTGGCCAACAGCGCCTCCAATGCCGCCAGCGCGGCACGCGGCGCCGACCAGTCGGCTCGCGAAGGCATGTCGATCATCGAGCAGAGCACCCGCGATATCACCACTCTGGCCGACGAAGTCAGCAAAGCCGTGGGCGAAGTCGAAGCCCTGGCAGTCAACAGCGAGCAAATCGGTTCAGTGCTGGAGGTGATCCGCAGCATTGCCGAACAGACCAACCTGTTGGCGTTGAATGCGGCGATTGAAGCGGCGCGCGCTGGGGAAAGCGGACGTGGCTTTGCGGTGGTGGCCGACGAAGTGCGCAACCTGGCCAAACGCACCCAGGACTCGGTGGAAGAAATCCGCCTGGTGATCGAGCGTATCCAGAGCGGTACTCGTGGCGTAGTGGCGACCATGCACTCCAGCCAGCACCAGGCGCAGAGCAATGCCGGGCAGATCCATCAAGCCGTGCAAGCCCTGGGCAAGATCAGCGACGCGGTCACCGTGATCAGCGACATGAACCTGCAAATCGCCAGCGCGGCCGAACAGCAGAGCGCGGTGGCCGAAGAGGTCAACCGCAACGTCTCGGCGATTCGCACCGTGACCGAAACCCTCACGGGCCAGGCCACCGAGTCGGCGGCGATCAGCAGCCAGCTCAATGCGCTGGCCAGCCAGCAGATGAAGTTGATGGATCAGTTCAGGGTCTGACTCGGTTCTGAAAACACTAAACATCTGGGTGGGAGCCGGGCTCGCCCGCGATGCAGACAACTCGGTGTATCTGTGAAACCGAGTCGATGCCATCGCAGGCAAGCCAGCTCTCACATAGAGCAGAACAGCGGTGAATTACCGACCGGGCCAAGCCTGGACGAACGGCGTCAGGTCTTCCTTCGGCGCCGTACGCGGTGGGTTCTGCGGTGTGCCCAGGTAGAGAAAGCCAATCACTTCTTCATTCGCCGCCAACCCCAGGCCTTTGGCGACATGGGCCGAGTAGGACAATTCGCCAGTACGCCACACCGCGCCAATACCCTGGGCATACGCCGCCAGCAGAATGCCGTGGGCCGCACAGGCGGCGGCCAGCAATTGCTCGGACTTGGGCACTTTGAAATGCTCTTGCAAGCGTGCAATCACCACCACCACCAGCGGCGCACGCAGCGGGCCGTTCTGGGCTTTATCGATGGCGGCTTGCGGTGCGTCGGCGTCTTGCAGGCGGGCGGCTTCAGCCAACAGCGTGCCCATCTGTTCACGGGCTGCGCCTTCGACGGTGAGGAAACGCCACGGGCGCAGTTGACCGTGATCGGGCGCGCGCATGGCGGCGGCGAACAGCAGGTCGCGCTGCTCCTGGGTCGGTGCCGGGTCGAGCAAACGGGGCACGGAAACACGGTTGAGCAAAGCGTCGAGAGCCTGCATTGGCCACCTCCATAAAAAAATGTGCAGCCATTCTAGCGGGAAAGAATCGGGATGCCACCAAACGATAATTGCTCTTATTCAATCTGCCCTGCCCTGTTAGACTTTGCGCCTTAATTTTCTGCCCTCGTCCAGGAATCTCGATGTTCCGTGCGCTTTTGTACCTGCCTGCAGCGTTGATGGCTTTAAGCCTGACTGCTTGCGATGACGCCCCTCGCTTCACGAAAGCAGAGCCGGGTGAATCGCGGGCCGGTGGCGCGGCGACGGTAAACAAGCGCGACCAGAACGCCTTTTCCCTGCCCTCGGCCAACCTCGCGCCCACGCGGCGCCTGGACTTCAGCGTCGGCAACAGTTTCTTTCGCAACCCCTGGGTGATTGCGCCGTCCACCACCACGGCGCGCGATGGCCTGGGCCCACTGTTCAATACCAACGCCTGCCAGAACTGTCATATCAAGGATGGCCGTGGCCACCCGCCGCTGCCCGACGCGTCCAATGCCGTGTCGATGCTGGTGCGCCTGTCCATCCATCCCTCTATTACAGAGCAGCCAGCCTACGCCAAGCTCATCGAACAGATCGGCGTGGTACCCGAGCCGGTCTACGGCGGGCAACTCCAGGACATGGCCGTACCTGGCGTTGCGCCGGAAGGCAAGGTGCGGGTCGACTACACACCGGTCAACGTCAGATTCAAGGACGGTACGGTGGTCGAGTTGCGCAAGCCCGACCTGCAGATCACCCAACTCGGCTACGGCCCGATGCACCCCGACACACGCTTCTCGGCGCGTATCGCCCCGCCGATGATCGGCCTGGGCCTGCTCGAAGCGATCAGCGATGCCGATATCCTGCGCAACACTGACCCCAAGACCGCCGACAAAGAGGCTATTGTCGGCCGCGCCAATTGGGTCTGGGATGACGCTCAGGCCAAAACTGTCCTCGGGCGTTTTGGCTGGAAAGCCGGGCAGCCCAACCTCAACCAACAAAACGTTCACGCGTTTTCTGGTGATATGGGCCTCACCACGTCCCTGAGACCCTTCGATGACTGCACCGACGCCCAAGTGGCCTGCAAACAGGCGCCCAACGGCAATGGCCCGCAGGGTGAACCGGAAGTCAGCGATAACATCCTGCGCCTGGTGCTGTTCTACACCCGCAACCTCGCGGTGCCCGCACGTCGGGACGTTGATACGCCGCAAGTGCTGGCCGGCAAGAACCTGTTCTACCAGGCCGGTTGCCAAGGCTGTCACAAGCCCAGCTTCACCACCGCCGCCAATGCCGCCGAACCAGAACTGGCCAACCAGATGATTCGCCCTTACAGCGACCTGCTGCTGCACGATATGGGCGAAGGCCTGGCCGACAACCGTAGCGAATTCAAAGCCACCGGCCGCGACTGGCGCACCCCGCCGCTGTGGGGTATCGGCCTGACGCAAACCGTGAGTGGTCACACCCAGTTCCTGCATGACGGCCGCGCCCGCAACCTGCTTGAAGCCGTGCTGTGGCATGGCGGTGAAGCCCAAGCGGCGCAGCAACATGTGTTGTCGTTCAATGCCGAGCAGCGTGCCGCGTTGCTGGCGTTCCTGAATTCTTTATAAGCTTTGCCCCACTTACAGAAGGGAGCTCGACATGTTTCGTCCCAAGTTGTTGTTCACCAGCCTCGCCGCCCTGGCCTTGGGCGCCTGCTCGCCCCAAGACCCGCAAGCAGTGACCTCGGCAGCCATCGCCAAGCAAGTGATCCTGCCGACCTACAGCCGTTGGGTTGAGGCCGACCGTCAGTTGGCCGTCAGCGCCCTGGCCTACTGCCAAGGCAAGGAAAGCCTGGACACCGCCCGCGCTGACTTCCTGCACGCACAAAAAGCCTGGGCCGAGCTACAACCGCTGCTGATCGGCCCGCTGGCCGAAGGCAACCGGGCGTGGCAGGTGCAGTTCTGGCCAGACAAGAAGAACCTGGTCGGCCGCCAGGTCGAGCAACTGGTCAGCGCCCAGCCGCAGATCGACGCCGCGGCCCTGGCGAAATCCAGCGTGGTGGTGCAGGGCCTGTCGGCCTACGAATACATCCTCTACGACGCCAAGCCCGACGTCGCCGACGAAGCCCAGAAAGCCCGCTATTGCCCGTTACTGATGGCCATCGGCGAGCGCCAGAAACTCCTGGCCGAAGAGATCCTGGCCAGCTGGAACAGCACCGACGGCATGCTCGCGCAGATGACCAAGTTTCCGAACCAGCGCTACGCTGATTCCCACGAAGCCATCGCCGACCTGCTGCGCGTGCAAGTGACCGCGCTGGACACCCTGAAGAAAAAACTCGGCACCCCAATGGGCCGCCAGACCAAGGGCATCCCGCAACCGTTCCAGGCCGATGCCTGGCGCAGCCAGTCGTCCCTGCAGAGCCTGGAAGCCAGCCTCGCCGCAGCGCAGACCGTGTGGGTGGGCGTCGATAACAAAGGAATGCGTGGCCTGCTGCCGGCGGACCAGAAGCCCCTGGCCGAGAAAATCGACGCCGCCTACGCAGCGTCGCTGAAACTGTTCGCCAGCAACCAGCGCACCCTCAACGAACTGTTGAATGACGACGCCGGGCGCCAGCAACTCAACGACATCTACGACAGCCTCAACGTAGTCCATCGCCTGCATGAAGGTGAACTGGCCAAGGCGCTGGGCGTACAACTGGGCTTTAACGCCAACGACGGTGACTGATGATGCTCAGGCGACAGGCTTTGGCGGTGGGCAGCGTGCTGCTCAGCGCTATCACCTTGGGTGGCTGGACGCTGTTCAAGCACAAAGACAAAGGCCCGCTGCTGCTGTCGGCGCGCGATGATGCCGATGGCAAGCACTACGCTGTCGGCTATCGCCTGGACGGCAAGCCGGTATTTGCCACCCAGGTCGGCCAGCGCTGCCATGACATCATCAACCACCCAACGTTGCCGATTGCGCTGTTCGTCGCCCGTCGCCCGGGCACCGAGAGTTACCTGATCGACCTGCGCGATGGCAGGCTGCTGCAAACCCTCACCTCCAACGCCAACCGCCATTTCTATGGGCATGCGGTGATCCACAAGAGCGGCGCCTGGCTGTACGCCACCGAGAACGACACTTCCGACCCTGGTCGCGGCCTGTTGGGTGTGTATAAGTTTGAAGGTGAGCGGCTGGTGCACAGCGGCGAGATCTCTACCCACGGCATCGGCCCGCATCAAGTCTCGTGGATGCCCGACGGCGAGACGCTGATCGTGGCCAACGGTGGCATTCGCACCGAAGCCGAAAGCCGGGTAGAAATGAACCTCAACGCCATGGAGCCGAGCCTGGTGCTGATGCGCCGTGACGGCAGCCTGATCAGCAAGGAAACCCTGGCCCAGCAGATGAACAGCGTGCGGCACATGGGCATCGCCAGCGATGGCACCATCCTCACCGGGCAACAGTTCATGGGCCCGTCCCAGGAGCGTTCCGAGTTGCTGGCGATCAAGCGCCCGGGGCAGCCGTTCGTGGCGTTCCCAGTGGCGGATGAACAGTTGCAGGCGATGGGGCATTACACCGCCAGCGTGGCGGTGCACAGCGAACTGCGCCTGGTGGCGTTGACAGCACCTCGTGGCAATCGCTTTTTTATCTGGGACATGGACACCGCCGAACTGCGCCTGGATGGGCCCTTGCCGGACTGTGCGGGGGTGGGTGCGGTGGCGGATGGGTTTGTCGTGACATCAGGACAGGGGCGTTGCCGCTTCTATGACTGCCGCCAGGAAAAGTTACTGGCAACACCACTGGAGTTACCGGCGGGGTTCTGGGATAACCACCTGCACTTGGTCTAAAGACCGACGACATCAAAATGTGGGAGCGGGCTTGATCGTTCCCACGCTCTGCGTGGGAGTGCAACCCGTGACGCTCTGCGTCACTGGCGCTAACGGACGAGACGCAGAGCGTCTCAAGAGGCATTCCCACGCAGAGCGTGGGAATGATCATGCCTGGCGCACCATAAAAAAAGGGCCTCGCATGGCAAGGCCCTTTTCGGGGTCAATCGTTTCAACTTTGCGGCCTCATCGCTTGAGACATGCCGAACATGAATAACAACAATTCATGGTCGGGCTTGGCCGCCACACTCGTCTTGGCAATGCGTGGCAGCAGGCATTGCCCGCCACCGTCTACCGCACTCAACACTTGTGTACGAGGTTGTTCCCATACCGCCAGGGCCAGGGCTGCAACACCCAATGCCCCGACCAGAAACAAACCTCGTGCGATTTCTAGCTTCATCTGGTTAAACCCTTGATAGCGCTGCCAAACGCCGTCTCGTAAAAGTAGCTGAGTTTTTTCCAGTCGGTATCATTCCACGACGAATGGCGACGCAATTGCAGCATGTCGTGGGACGCGGCCCGATAAGCGGTCAGGCGCTGGCGGCATTTCTCAAAGTCCAGCAGGGCCACTTCCACAGTCGCCGCATCAGGCTCACCGGTAACTCGCACGAAAATGTGCTTGATATACAGGCAACCGTGTTGCCAGCGGCCTTTGTGCATACGGGCCAAGGTGCCGGCCAACTCTTGCAGCAGGCGCTCGTGGACCGCCTCGCCATACTGTTCGCGGCCACCGGCGGCGTACCAGTTTTCAATCTCGTCGAAACCGTCCAGGGACGCGGTGACCAACAGGGCTTTCCATTGGTGCTCCGGGTCGCGACGTGCTTCGCAAAACACCAGTTCCGGCACACGCACATCCAGCAAACGCAGGCCTTTGAGGGCATCGCGTTCACGCAGCACGGTCGGACGCCCAAAGGGGTGCAGCCAGCTACGGTAAATGTGGCCGGTCTGGCGCTTGCAATAGAGCAAACGGCCATTAGGGCTTATGACCCGTTGCACGCCACTTTCACCACCACGGCGACGGTTGGGTTCTTCCACCCATTCACCCTGTTGACGCCAGAAAAAATCAAATCGTTCTTCGGGAGCTACATGACTGCCTACTACGCACTCAACTGCCATCCTGTTACCTCTTGCGCAATACATACACTCGCCACATGGCGTAGAGCGGTATGAAGTCCAGGGATTCCTGAACACGGAAACCGGCCTGCTCGAATTCTGCCTCGACAGTAGCAGCCGGTAACACAAACCGGTTTTGGTAACCTTCTTGCTCACCTTTTTTGCGACGACGCACTTCGCTGCGCTTGCGCTTCCAGGCCTTGAAATTACCGTCTACCCACAGCGAAATAATCACGCTGTCGCGGGTAACACGTTGAAACTCGCGCAATATTGTCAATCTGTGCTCTGGATCACCGATGTGGTGCATCAAGCGCATGCAGAAAATACTGTCGACGGAGTTATCTGGCAAATCGATATCAAAGGCAGACGTCTGCAAAGGGCGTACCCGTTTCACCACCTCTGCCGGTTGGGCAGCGGTGGCGATCTTCAACATCGACGCCGAATTGTCAGCTCCGATAATCACACGGTTGGGTTTTTCGGCCAGTAACGGCCAGAAGCGTCCAGCGCCACACGGCAGGTCCAACACCAGGCCCGGCTCACCGGCCATGGCCAAGGCGCCGCGCGCCAACTGCTCGTCGCGCTTGTGGGACAACCGGCGAGCCAGATTGTCCTGATGCTTGAGCAAATATTTCTGCGCGTGTTGATCGTCGTACTTGTCAGAAAATTCCAGCTTGATCGGGGAAGGCATCTTACGTCTCCAGTAACTGATGCCTACGACCTTAAGCAGCGAACTGTGATCAACAGGTCAACTCGTTGTGAAAATCTTGTCCTGTCCAATTGCATACATTTCAAGACTTTACAGAAACATTCAGTAGCACCGGGCCATCTTCGCCGAAAAGCGGGCAGTCTGCATCAGCAAAACGACAGACTGAAGGGTCAGGTTTTGACTGGGTTGAGCTCCACGTGAAAACGGCAGCCATTAGGCTCCATGGTGCTCAGGCTCACGCTCCAACCCTGGCTTTCGCAGATCCGCTGCACCAGTGACAGGCCGAGGCCAAGGCCCTCGCCACGCTTCTCGCTACCGCGCACGAACGGCTCGAACATCGCTTCGCGCTTCTCTTCGGGGATCCCGACACCGGAGTCCTCCACCGTGAAACCACTGGGCTCCAGGGTCAGGCGGATAAACCCGTGCTCGGTGTAATGCAGTGCGTTGCGCAGCAGGTTGCCCATCACCGCATGCAAGAAGGTGGTGTTGTAGCGGGTGTCCAGGGGGTTACCCGGCAGGTAGATCAACGCCAGGCCTTTTTTCTCGATGGGCTCGCGCCAGATACCGAGCAGGTCTTCGGCCACCTGGGTGAGGTTGCCTTGGGGTGAACTGGCAGCGTCGTCGTGTTTGGCGCGGGCCAGCATCAGGAAGGTTTGCACCAGCTCGCGCATTTCTTCACAGGCACGGGCTATGCGCTCTACCTGGTTGCGACCACGTTGATCGATGGCCGGGTTTTCGCGCAACAGTTCGCAGGAGCTGGCCAGGACCATCAAGGGCGTGCGCAACTCATGGCTCACATCGCTGGTAAACAATTGCTCACGTGACAGCGCCTGGCGTAAACGCCCCAAGGTGGCGTCGAACGCCACCGCCAGTTCGCCCACTTCATCGGCGGCGTAATCCGGCGCCAGGGGCGGTGCCAGGCCCAACAGTTGGTCACGATGACGGACCTGGCGGGCCAGGCGTACCACCGGCGCCATCACCTTGCGGGCCAGCACCCAGCCGAGGAACGCCGCCAGCGCCAGGCTGAGTACGAACCCCACCAGCACCACCGCAAACAGCACGCGCTCACGCTCTTCGAAATCGCTCTGGTCTTGCAGCAACACATAACGTCGGCCATCGACCACTTCAACCATGGCGTGGTACGACAGCGCCTCGCGAAACACCTCATGAAACCCCGGGTCCAGATGGCGCAGGTCCTTGGGCAGTTCAAAATCGCCACGCCCGCCGCTGAAATAGAACAGCTGGTCCGGCTCCGGCCGATGGTTCCAGTCTTCGACGCTGTCCATCAACAGCAGGCGTTGCAAGTCGCCGCCCAAGCCCGCCGAGATCAACTTCTCTTCCACCAGGTGCACGGTCGCAATGATGCCGATGGCGAAGGCCCCCGCCACCAACGCACTCATCAAGGCGAAGGCGATGATGATGCGCTGGGCAAGGCTTTGCTTAAACTCCATCACGACCCTCGGCCAGGCGATAACCCACACCATGCACCGTTTGCAGCAATGGCTTGGCGAAGGGTTTGTCGATCACTTGGCGCAATTGGTGAACATGGCTGCGCAGGCTGTCGCTGTCCGGGCAGTCGTCTCCCCACAGGGCTTCTTCGAGAACTTCCCGACGCAGAACGTGCGGGCTTTTCTGCATCAGCACGGCGAGCAGTTTCAGACCCACGGGGTTGAGCTTGAGCAGGCGCCCTTCGCGGGTGACTTCCAGCGTATCGAGGTCGTAGTTCAGGTCACCCACTTGCAGGGCACGACGCCCGCCACCCTGGGCACGGCGCAACACCGCTTCGATACGCGCAGCCAGTTCCGACAAGGCGAAGGGTTTGAGCAGGTAGTCATCGGCGCCAGACTTGAAGCCCTGCAGCCGGTCGTCCAGTTGGTCGCGAGCGGTAAGCATGATTACCGGAGTGTCACGGCGCGCGTCTTCGCGCAGGCGTTTGCACAGGGTATAGCCATCGATGCCGGGCAACATGATGTCGAGCACGATCAGGTCGTAATGCTCGGTGGCCGCGAGGTGCAGGCCCGACAAACCATCCTGCGCACAGTCCACTGTGTAGCCTTTGAGCCCCAGGTAATCGGCCAGGTTGGCGAGGATATCGCGGTTGTCTTCAACCAATAGAATTCGCATGGGCAGTGTCTCCGTACGCGGTAACGGCCGTGTTGGCTCGCGCAGCTTAAGGCCAAGCGGGGCTCAGGGATAGAGCGCAGAGCCCCGCCGATAAAGCTTTTCAACTGTTTTTAGAGCCAAACAAGTTTTTCACTATAGCTTCACAAACTGACTACAGCCTCAGGAAGAAGATCGCCCCCCATTGATCTAAGGAACATAGACATGGGTTTTTTCAAAACCGCGCCAATGCGTTATTTGCTATTGATCACCGGGGCCTGGTTAGTGGTTTTCCTGCTCACCCGCAGTGTGCTGCTCATCACTCACCTGGATGAAGTCGGCGGCAACCTGCTGCCGGTGTTTGGCGTAGGTGTGCTCTACGACCTGGCCTTCCTCGCCTACGCAGCCTTGCCGCTTGGCCTGTATTTGCTGCTCTGCCCGCCAGCCCTGTGGCGCCGCCGTGGCCATCGCTGGTTCCTGCAAGCGGTGCTGACCGTCAGCCTGTTCGCCATGCTGTTCACCTCGGTGGCCGAATGGTTGTTCTGGGATGAGTTTGGCGTGCGCTTCAACTTTATCGCTGTCGATTACTTGGTGTACTCCGATGAGGTACTGAACAACCTGCTGGAGTCTTACCCGATCGGCAAGCTGCTGAGCCTGCTGGCGATGCTTGCACTGATTCTGAGCGTGGCTCTGCGCAAGCCCTTCAATGCCGCGATGGCAGCGCCCGTGCCTGCGCTGCGTGGCCGTTTGGTCAACGCCCTGGGCCTGCTGGTGCTCGCCGGCCTCAGCCTGCAACTGGTCAGCCAGGACAGCCCACGCACCCAAGGCGGTAACGCGTACAACAACGAATTGGCCAGCAACGGGCCTTATCAGTTCTTCGCCGCCTTCCGTAACAACGAACTGGATTACACCCAGTTCTACAAAAGCCTGCCGACCGACGTCGTCGCCAAGCAGTTGCGCGCCGAACTGAGTGAGCCCAACGCCCGCTTTATCGACCCGGACCCGCTGGATATTCGCCGTGCCATCACCAACCCCGGCACACTGCGCAAGCCCAACATCGTACTGGTGACCATCGAGAGCTTCAGCGCCAAGTACATGGGCAGCAATGGCGATGCGCGCAACCTCACGCCCAATCTGGATGCATTGCGCCAACAGAGCCTGTACTTCAATAACTTCTACGCCACCGGTACGCGCACCGACCGAGGCCTGGAAGCCATTACCCTGGCAGTCCCGCCGACGCCGGGACGTTCGATCGTCAAGCGCATCGGCCGCGAAAGCGGGTTCGCCAGCCTGGGGCAACAGCTCTCGGCCATCGGTTATGACAGCGTATTTGTCTACGGCGGGCGCGGTTACTTCGACAATATGAACGCGTTCTTCAGCGGCAACGGTTATCGGGTCGTGGACCAGAGCAGCGTGCCAGAGTCGGAGATCTCGTTCAAAAACGCCTGGGGCATGGCCGACGAAGACCTGTTCAAACAGACCTTGAAACTGGCCGACGCCGATTACGCCAAGCAGCAGCCGTTCTTGCTGCAACTGATGACCACCTCCAACCATCGCCCTTATACCTACCCGGACGGGCGTATCGATATCAAATCCGGCAAGGGCCGCGACGGCGCGGTGAAATACACCGACTACGCCATCGGCCAGTTCCTTGAGGCGGCGCGCCAGAAGCCGTGGTTCGATAACACGATCTTCGTGTTCGTCGCCGACCACACGGCCGGCAGCGCGGGCAAGGAAGACCTGCCGATCACCAACTACCAGATACCGCTGTTTATCTACGCGCCCAAGCTGATCGACGCACGGGAATCCGCCCAACTGGCCAGCCAGATCGACCTGGCGCCGACCTTGCTGGGCCTGCTCAACCTGAGCTACGAATCAACATTCTTTGGCCGCAACCTGCTGCAGGACAACCCATTGCCTGCACGGGTAGTGGTGGGCAATTACCAGCACCTGGGTCTGTTCGATGGCAAGGACCTGGCAATCCTCAGCCCGCGCCAAGGCTTGCGTCGCCACGACAAGGCCTTGGGCGAGAGCCAGGAGCTGCGCGTCGGTAGCGATGACCCCTTGATTCAACGGGCGATCACCTACTACCAGGCCGCCAGTTATGACTACAAACAGCAACTGCTGAGCTGGAAAGCGCCCAAGGAAGAGGCTCCAGTCTTAAGCAAACGCTAATCAAAAAGCCTCGTGCAGGTGAGCACGGGGCTTTTTTACCAAGGTTCGAGATGAAATCCCCCTCCTCTTTACCAGTTTCCAAACCGCTTGATTTTTGGCTGTGCCTGGGCCTGCCTGCCAGCGCTGCAGTAGCCTTGCTGTTGCTTGAACTGACGTCACTGGACATGGACCTGGCCAGGCATTTCTATAGCGCAGAGGCTGGCGGCTTCATTGGCCGCTATAGCTTCTTCCTTGAAGACATCCTGCATGACCGTGCCAAGCAACTGGTGATCCTGTTTTCGGTGCTGGCGATTCTGGGCCTGGTCGGCAGCTTCATCCTGCAGCGGCTCAAGCCGTACCGCCGTGAACTGGTGTGCCTGGTGCTGTCGCTGGGCATGGCGACGGCGTTCGTGTCGCCATTGAAAACCATCACCGCCGTGCAATGCCCCTGGAGCCTCAAGGAGTTCGGCGGCCAGGAAACCTACAGCGAACTGCTCAGCCCGCGCCCACCTACCGATAAACCCGGCCGTTGCTGGCCCGGCGGACATGCCGCCACCGGGTTCGCCTTGTTCGCCTGGTTCTTTGCCCTGCGGGATCGACGGCCACGGCTGGCCCGCTACGCGTTCATCTTTGCTGTCGGCCTGGGCAGCGTGTTTTCAGTCAGCCGTATGCTGCAAGGGGCGCATTTCTTTTCCCACAATGTGTGGACAGCGATCTTTTGCTGGCTGATCTGCCTGGGGCTGTATTGCTTGTTGCTGTACCGGCCTTCACGGCAAGCCGTAATGCCGGCCAGTTAAACGAATGCAACGAAGATCAAATGTGGGAGCTGGCTTGCCTGCGATTGGCCATAAGTATCGACACAACTTTGCAGCGGTCGACGGCAACTACAATCTCGATAACCACGCTGGCCGAACGCAGGCTTGAACTCCTGGGTAACCCGGCAGGGCGGCCCCTAGATGGCCGTTGCCTGACTAACGGATATGAACGCGCTCTGATCCGATATTCCTGCAGGCTGGCAGGCCGTCTTCGCAGGCAAGCCAGCTCCCACATTTTGACCGCCGTGCATCAGTTAGATAAGCGTGGCTGTCAGGCCGCCGTCGGGTGGGTACAGCCGTGCATAAAAAAGCCCCGCCTGCATCACTGCAGGCGGGGCTTTTTATAGCGCCGGGTAGGCTGGCTTACATCATGCCGCCCATGCCACCCATGCCGCCCATGTCTGGCATACCGCCGCCAGCCGAGCCTTCTTTCTTCGGTGCTTCAGCGATCGCAGCTTCGGTGGTCAGGATCAGACCGCCGATGGAGGATGCTGCTTGCAGCGCGGAACGAGTCACCTTGGTTGGATCCAGGATGCCCATTTCGATCATGTCGCCGTACACGCCAGTCGCAGCGTTGTAACCGTAGTTACCTTTGCCGTTCTTGACTTCGTTGACCACAACGCTTGGCTCGTCGCCGGAGTTGGCAGCGATCTGGCGCAGCGGTGCTTCAACGGCACGACGCAGTACAGCGATACCGACGTTCTGGTCAGCGTTGTCGCCGGTCAGCTCAGTCAGGGCTTCCAGAGCACGGATCAGCGCAACGCCACCGCCAGGTACCACGCCTTCTTCAACGGCTGCACGGGTTGCGTGCAGGGCGTCTTCAACGCGGGCCTTCTTCTCTTTCATTTCAACTTCGGAGCCAGCGCCAACCTTGATCACTGCAACGCCGCCAGACAGCTTGGCCAGGCGCTCTTGCAGTTTTTCACGGTCGTAGTCCGAGGAAGTCTCGGCAACCTGTGCACGGATCTGAGCGATACGGGACTCGATGTCGCCTTCAACGCCAGCACCGTCAACGATGATGGTGTTTTCCTTGGACAGGGTCACGCGCTTGGCGCTACCCAGGTTTTCCAGGGTGGCGCTTTCCAGGCTCAGGCCGATCTCTTCGGAGATAACGGTACCGCCGGTCAGAACGGCGATGTCCTGCAGCATGGCCTTGCGACGGTCGCCGAAGCCTGGCGCCTTGACGGCTGCAACCTTGACGATGCCACGCATGTTGTTCACAACCAGAGTCGCCAGGGCTTCGCCTTCAACGTCTTCAGCCACGATCAGCAGTGGGCGGCCGGCTTTGGCAACGGCTTCCAGCACTGGCAGCATTTCGCGGATGTTGGAGATCTTTTTGTCGACCAGCAGGATCAGCGGGCTGTCCAGCTCGGCAACCATGGTGTCCGGCTTGTTGACGAAGTACGGGGACAGGTAGCCACGGTCGAACTGCATGCCTTCTACAACCGACAGTTCGTTTTCCAGGCCCGAGCCTTCTTCAACGGTGATCACGCCTTCTTTACCGACTTTTTCCATGGCTTCGGCAATGATGTCGCCGATGGAGCTGTCGGAGTTTGCGGAGATGGTGCCTACCTGAGCGATGGCCTTGGTGTCGGCGCATGGCTTGGACAGGTTCTTCAGCTCTTTGACGATGGCGATGGTCGCCTTGTCGATGCCGCGCTTGAGGTCCATCGGGTTCATGCCGGCAGCAACGGCCTTCAGGCCTTCGTTGACGATCGACTGAGCCAGTACGGTTGCGGTGGTAGTACCGTCACCTGCGTCATCGTTGGCACGGGAGGCAACGTCTTTGACCAGCTGCGCGCCCATGTTTTCGAAACGGTCTTCCAGTTCGATTTCTTTGGCGACGGAAACGCCGTCCTTGGTGATGGTCGGAGCGCCGAAGCTCTTCTCGATGATCACGTTACGGCCTTTCGGGCCCAAGGTCGCTTTTACTGCGTCAGCCAGTACGTTGACGCCAGTGAGCATTTTCTTGCGGGCGGAGTCGCCGAATTTAACTTCTTTAGCAGCCATGATCGATATTCCTTAAATACTTTGTAGTAACGGGAAAATGAGCGAGGAAATCAGTCTTCCAGAACGGCGAGAATTTCGTTCTCAGCCATTACCAGCAGGTCTTCGCCGTCTACTTTCACAGTGTTGCTGCCGGAGTAAGGGCCGAAAACAACCTTGTCACCCACTTTCACGGCCAGTGCGCGTACATCACCGTTCTCCAGGGTTTTGCCTGGGCCAGCAGCGACGATCACACCGTGGTTGGCTTTTTCAGCAGCCGAACCTGGCAGAACGATCCCGCCGGCGGTTTTCTTTTCTTCTTCGCTGCGACGGATTACGACGCGGTCGTGCAGAGGACGAAGCTTCATTGTCGATCTCTCCTAATTGTGTTTTTCATCGGCCGGTATCAATTCCGGCGGGTTAAATTCCGGCGGTGCCGGTCGCGGCTCGCGGGGCGAGACGCGGAAGTCTGTCTGATGTCACCACCAGAAACCTTGCGGTGACCGTTACATAAGGGCGCCCAGGCTTATTACAAGGGGCCGAGGATGAAATTTTTTGTGTCGGCTCAAGGGTAAATGCAACACGGCACCCGAAGGTGCCGTGCCAGTGAAGCGGTTACTTAGGGTCGCGGTGTTCGAACTCGCCTTCGATCACATCACCTTCACGCCCCAGGGGTTGGCGTGGAGCCGGGCCACCACGGGGTTGCAGGTCGTCGGCGAACGCACGCTGGCGCATCGCGGCCTCTTCAGCACGCTGGCGCATTTTGCCGGCCAGCAGCTTGCGGGTGAACGGCAGCAACAGCACCAGGCCGAGCACGTCGCTGATAAAGCCCGGCAGGATCAGCAGGCCACCGGCCAGTGCCATCATCAGGCCCTCAAGCATGGTCTGGGCCGGCAGTTCGCCGCGGTTCAGGCTTTCACGGGCACGCAGCGCGGTGGCCAGGCCGGCGACACGCAGCACCAGGACGCCGAGCATGGAGCCTACGATGATCAGCAACAGCGCCGGGAAGAAACCGATCGCACCGCTGACTTTAACGAATACGAACAGCTCCAACACCGGAAACAGCAGAAAGAGCAATAAAAAAGGGCGCATCAAATGGTTCCTCAACGCAAGAATGCCTTGCCAGTTCACCTTAGATGACGTCGCCGTTGTGTGAATTCAAGCAGTAGCCGCGGTTTTTTTCGGCCAGACTTCAGCGTGCGCCAATGAAACCAGGGCTTCACGCACTTGTGTCGGCGTATTGCAGGGCTCGGCAAACCCTAGCCAATGTAACGATTGGCCAATGCGCAGGTGCATGCCTTCGCTGTCGATGCCGGCCAACTGTGCAGGCTCGGTGGTCGGCAAGCCGCCCAGCTCGACGTAATGGGCGATGGCCTTGGTGTGATCGCTGTTCATGTGCTCGATCATGCTGCGCTCGGCCTTGCCCGCAAACGGGTTGGCCAAGGTTAACTGGTCGACCCAATGGATCGCGCCAAACCCACCGATGTAACGGTGACGGACGGGGTTGAGCACCCAGAAATCGAAATCGTGGGCCTTGTGGTAGTTGGCCGAATCAGGGAAGTAGCGGTAGTAGCGCTCGGCCGCAGCTTCGATGGCGGCGGGGTCTTCCAGCTTCTCGGCTTCGGCCAGGTAGGTCAGGCGCCCCACGGCTTGCACATCATCGGCCTCGCGCTCACCCACCAACAGCGAACACTTGGGATCTTTTTGCAGGTTGTGGGTGTGCTGGGCAATGCGGCTGATCAGGATCAGCGGGCGGCCCTGCTCGTCCAGGCAGTAGGGCACCACCGAGCCAAAGGGAAAGCCGGGCATGGCTTTGGACTGTGTGGCGAGCGCCCCACGGTATTCCTTGAGCAACAGCTCTCGGGCGTTCTTGGCAACCTGCGTGCTCAATAGATGACTCCTCGGGTGTTCCGCCGCCCATGGCATATGGGAATGGATCTCAACACAAGGTAATCAATATCTGCGCAGGTTGCCAGAGTGGCCGACGCCGGTTTACCAGGCCACGCCGAAGCCTGCGGTGTAACGGGTCTTGCTCAAGCTGCTATCGGAGTCGCCGCTGATGACGTCACGCTCGGCCTTGAGATTGAGGGACGCCCATTCGGTGACTTTGTAGCGCAGGCCCATCTCGGCATCCAGGGAGTAATCGGCCGGGCCGTCCAGAGGCTTGCCCAATTCGCCGTTGGTGAAGAACTCTACGGTCTTGCCCACCAGGTAGCGGTTGTAGTTCCACTTCATGGCCAGAGAGTAGAAGTTGTCCTTGCCGCCGTCGGCATATTCATAATCGGTACGGTTGACCAGCGATCCGAGGGAGAACGCGCCCAACTCATCGTCCCAGAACTGGTAGCCCGGGCCGGTACCCACGGTGCGCTGGCGCGCCAGGTCTTCGACCTTGTCGCGTTTGTAGGTCAGGCGCCCCTGCCAGAACCAGTGCTCGGTGATAAAACGGTCCAGGTCGTATTCCAGGGCCCAGTTGTCGGTGGTGGTGACGTCGTCCTGGAACTCGCGGTTATATTCGCCCTTGCCCGTATGACGCCACTGGCCGTGACGGGCCGAGGTCTTGAAGTCGATGTCGTAGTCGTTGGTGTCTTTGTCCGCGCGTTTGTAGTCCAGCGCCAGGTCGACATTACCCTTCCACACCAGGTCTTCGATCACGGGCTTGGGCTTCATGATCTGTTGGATACTTGCCAGTTCCACCGTCTTGGGCGCCTCGCCATTGGCCAGCACCACCTTGCCGTCATCCGATGCCTGCAAGGACTTGGCCTTTTCACCGCTGTAGGCGTCCTGCTTGACCAGCAGCTCCTGGTCACTTTCCAGGGTTTTGACCTGCTTCCAGTCCACCGGAATGGAGCCTGCGTAGGTGGTTTGGATCAGCAACTTGCCACCGTCGAAGACTTTTATCTTGCCAGTGAGCCGGTCACCGTTTTTCAACCAGACGGTATCGGCGAGTAAGGGCGTGGAAGCACTGAAAACAGCAAGGCACAACAGGGTTCTGGACAACATAAGCAGGTACGGGGCTCAGGATAGGCGAAAAAAGGGGCGTTATAGTGTTACATGGCTAGAACTGACTCAAGGATTTATATTGAGTTCAATACTCATCGTCATGTTTACAGACGTTTCTGACAAAACAACGACGATCTCAACGGATATCTCCACAGTGATCCCACCTGCAGATGCACCACAAAGCCCTGCCGAGATGCGCCGCACCGCCTTGTACCTGACGTTATCGCAGGTGCCCGAAGGCTGCGTGGTGAGTTACGGCGAGCTGGCCCACCTGGCGGGTCTGGGCCGTGCTGCCCGCTGGGTCGGGCGCACCCTGAGCCAGTTGCCGCAAGACACGCGGTTGCCCTGGCATCGGGTGCTGGGTGCCGGTGGTCGGATAAGCCTGCCGGTGGGCAGTGCCTCGGGCGACGAACAACGTGCGCGTTTACGTAGCGAAGGCGTCACTATCCTGAACAATCGTGTTGATATTCAGCGTCATGGCTGGCGCCCGGTAGAGCACAGCGGTTAGAGTGCGCGCTTTGTTTCCGCAAATCTGAGGCAGACTCCAGCCCATGCCCCGTAAAACCTGGCGCGCCGCGCTCGCCGCCTATGCCAGCCCTTCGACGTTAGTGCTGTTGTTGCTCGGTTTCGCCGCCGGCATGCCTTACATGTTGGTGTTTTCGACGCTTTCGGTGTGGCTGCGTGAAGCCGGTGTGGCTCGCGAGACCATTGGCTATGCGAGCCTGATCGGCCTGGCCTACGCCTTTAAATGGGTCTGGTCGCCGCTGCTCGACCAATGGCGCCTGCCGTTGCTTGGCAAACTGGGGCGTCGTCGCTCCTGGCTGGTGCTGGCCCAATCGCTGGTGATCCTCGGATTGATCGGCATGGGTTTTTGTGACCCGCAAAAACACTTGTCCTGGTTGATCGCCATCGCGGTGATTGTCGCCTTCGCGTCGGCCACCCAAGATATCGCCGTGGATGCCTACCGCCTGGAAATCGCCGACGACAGCCGTCAGGCCGCCCTGGCGGCAAGCTACATGTCCGGCTATCGCATTGCCGCCCTGTTGGCCACGGCCGGTGCGCTGTTCTTTGCCGAAGGCTTTGGCTCCACCGGCTTCAACTATAAACACTCGGCCTGGACCGGCACCTATGTGCTGTTCGGCGTGTTGATGGTGCCGGCGTTGCTCACCACCTTCCTCATGCGTGAACCTGATGTGCCACTGCGCACCCAGTTGCAGGCCGGCCGCTACAGTTTCATGCACCAGTTGGTGTCGGTGTTTGTGCTGATCGTGCTGTTGGTCTCAGTGCCGGCGATGTTCACCCAGTTGTACAACACCGACTTCGCCAGCGTGCTGTTCCAGGGCGTGAGTTTGTGGGAACTGCTGATGGAAGACCGCGCGTTCCTGCGCGCCATCCTCTATATCATCCTCACTACCCTGTGCCTTTCAGCCATGGGCCGCCGGGGCCTGGCGCCCGTGCTCACGCCGGTCAACGACTTTATCCTGCGCTACCGTTGGCAGGCGCTGCTGCTGCTCGGGCTGATTGCCACCTATCGCATGTCCGACACGGTGATGGGCGTCATGGCCAACGTGTTCTATATCGACCAGGGTTTCACCAAGGACCAGATCGCCGGAGTGAGCAAGATCTTCGGCCTGATCATGACCCTGCTCGGCGCCGGCATGGGCGGCCTGTTGATCGTGCGGTTCGGCATATTGCCGATCCTGTTCATCGGCGGCGTGGCCTCGGCCGGTACCAACCTGCTGTTCGTGATGCTCGCCGACATGGGCCCCGACCTGCAGATGTTGATCGTGACCATCTCCCTGGACAACTTCAGTTCGGGCATGGCCACCTCGGCATTCGTGGCTTACCTGTCGAGCCTCACCAACCTCAAGTTCTCCGCCACCCAATATGCGCTGCTCAGTTCGATCATGCTGTTGCTGCCACGTTTGATCGGCGGCTATTCAGGCGTGATGGTGGAGAAGTTCGGTTACCACAACTTCTTTATGATCACCTGCCTGTTGGGCGTGCCGACGCTGCTCCTGATTGCGTTGCATTGGTTCCAGGAGAACCGCCGCGCCCGGCTGAATCCCCCGCCGGAAGACTGACACGACTCAGTCAATGTGGGAGCTGGCTTGCCTGCGATAGCGGTGGTGAACCCAGCGCCGCTATCGCAGGCAAGCCAGCTCCCACACAAGCGACCGTTACGACAGATACGCCCCGCCACCTCACGCCTGTACTCCGGCGACAAGCGCCCGTACAATCCCAAGTCATTTCAAGTCCAAGCAACCGACAACGGCCTACCATGCGTACCAGTCAATATTTGCTCGCCACACAGAAAGAAACGCCTTCCGACGCGGTTGTAATCAGCCATCAGTTGATGCTGCGCGCCGGTATGATCCGCAAACTGGCCTCGGGCCTGTACACCTGGTTGCCCATGGGCTTGAAGGTGATGCGCAAGGTCGAAGCCATCGTTCGTGAAGAAATGAACGCTGCCGGCTCTCTGGAAGTGTTGATGCCGAGCACCCAACCGGCTGAGTTGTGGCAGGAATCCGGGCGCTGGGAAGAGTACGGCCCTGAGTTGCTGCGCTTCAAGGACCGTCATGGCCGCGATTTCTGCGCCGGCCCGACCCACGAAGAAGTCATCACCGACCTGATGCGCAACGAGCTGAGCAGCTATAAGCAGTTGCCGCTCAACCTGTATCAGATCCAGACCAAGTTCCGTGATGAGATCCGCCCACGCTTCGGCCTGATGCGTGGCCGCGAGTTCATCATGAAGGACGCCTATTCGTTCCACGCCGACCAGGCTTCCCTGCAAGCGACCTACGACCGCATGCACCAGGCCTACTGCAACGTGTTCACGCGCCTGGGCCTGAAGTTCCGCCCGGTTGAAGCGGACAACGGCTCCATCGGCGGTGCCGGCTCCCACGAATTCCACGTGCTGGCCGAGTCTGGCGAAGACGATATCGTGTTCAGCAACGGTTCCGACTACGCGGCGAACATCGAGAAGGCCGAAGCCATACCACGTGAAACCTCGCGCCCTGCTCCCACCGAGGAGCTGCGCCTGGTCGACACGCCAGACACCAAGACCATCGCGGCCCTGGTGGAGAAATTCAATCTGCCGATTGAAAAGACCATCAAGACCCTGATCGTGCGCGCCGAAGAAGAAGGCAAGCTGATCGCCCTGGTGATCCGTGGTGACCACGAGCTCAACGAAATCAAGGCCGCTAACCAGCCTGGCGTAGCCAGCCCGCTGGTCATGGCCACCGATGCCGAACTGCGCGACGCCATTGGCGCCGGTGCCGGTTCCCTCGGCCCGCTGAACCTGCCACTGCCGATCATCATCGACCGTTCCGTTGAGCTGATGAGCGACTTCGGTATCGGCGCCAACATCGACGACAAGCACTACTTCGGCGTGAACTGGGAGCGTGACCTGCCGGTTCCGACCGTGGCCGACCTGCGCAACGTCGTGGCCGGCGACCCGAGCCCGGATGGCAAGGGCACCCTGGAGATCAAGCGCGGCATCGAAGTCGGGCACATCTTCCAGCTGGGCAACAAGTACAGCAAGGCGATGAAGTGCGAAGTACTGGGTGAGAACGGCAAGCCGATCACCCTGGACATGGGCTGCTACGGCATTGGCGTATCCCGCGTGGTGGCCGCTGCCATCGAGCAGAACAACGACGAGAAAGGCATCATCTGGAGTGACGCGCTGGCGCCGTTCCAGGTGGCCCTGGTGCCATTGCGCTATGAAACCGAGCAAGTACGCGAAGCCACCGACAAACTGTACGCGCAACTCACCGCCGCCGGTTTTGAAGTGCTGCTCGATGATCGGGACAAGAAAACCAGCCCGGGCATCAAGTTCGCCGACATGGAACTGATTGGCATCCCGCACCGGATCGTGGTCAGTGACCGCGGCCTGGCGGATGGCAATCTGGAATACAAGAGCCGGACCGAAGCCGAAGCCCAACCGTTGCCGGTGGCTGAGGTGCTGTCTTTCCTCCAGGCGCGTATTCGTCGCTGAAAACCAGATCAAGAGAAGTCATGTTCAAGCGAAACACCAGAGCCCTGGGGGGCGCCGCCTTGTGCGGCGCCCTGCTGGTCAGCGGCTGCGCCAATCAGATGTCGCAACGCAGTGAACACGAGGAGCGGGTCGAGCGTAAGTTGCTCGACCACAGCCTGCAGATCGATGTAGGCGAGCCTAAAGTGCTGGAGCTACCGCAACGCCGGGTTCGCATTCATGAGCAGAAGACCTTCGAGGTCACCGAATTCGAAGTCACCCGTCGTTACGACCGCTACACACCCTACCAGCCCTGGCGCAAACTCTATGAGATGCCCCTGGGTGCCGTGGCGCTGGTGGCGGGCGTGGGTGCTAACGTGGTGAATATCTTCGCCCTCGGCAACCTGCCCACGAGTGTGACCCATGACTGGTTGAGCTATGGCGTGGACGGCATCAACCCGTTCATGAACGTGCAATCCCACGGCCGTGCGCAACAGAACCTGGCGGCCATCGATGAAGTCCAGCGTGACAAGCGCCTGGAGTATTCGAGCCTGCCCTGGAGCGAGCGCCCGGTGCAAGTCACCGCCGGCAAGCAGACCCACGAGCTGACCACCGACCGTAACGGCATACTGCGCCTTAACCTGTTGGACAGCCCCTTTGCCGAGCAGGACCTGAACCGCGTCACCACGCTGAAAATCACTGTGGCGGATGGCCAGGACGACGTGCATACCGACTCGACCCTGGCGGTCAGCAACACGCTGCGCAGCAAGCTGCTCGAAGCCCATGCCCTGATCTATGACGACCTGGAAGATGACGAAGTGAACCAGTGGGTACACCGGGTCAAACGCTTGTCGGAGCTGGGCCTGGAAGAAGAAGCCAGCGAGCTGGAACAAAGCCTGATTGAACTGACGCGCAATGATCCGGAGTTGCAGCAGGAGTTTGTGCAGGCGTTGACCAAGGATGGGGGGCGGTTAGTCGCCGATCCTGGCGCACGCTGATCGTGCAATACCTGTGAAGATCAAACTGTGGGAGCTGGCTTGCCTGCGATAGCGGTGTATCAGTTAAAGCATTCTTGACTGACACACGGCTATCGCAAGCAAGCCAGCTCCCACATTTGTTTCGGGTTTTTACCAGGAAAACTCGAGCTGTTCGTTGCCGCCGCTCAGGTCCAGCAACCGTACGCCTATCCCCAGCAACCGCACCGGCTTGCCCCCGCGATTGAACGCCTGGGTCATCAACTGTTCATAACTCTCCAGATCCCGTCCTGCCCCGGCCTGCTCCAGCGTCGTCTGGGTAAAGTCATGAAACTTCACTTTCACGAACGGCTTGCCCGCCCGGTAGCTGCTGTCGATACGCGCCATGCGCCCGGCCAGGGTCTCCATCAGCTCCGGCAGTTTCGCCAGGCAGCTTGAAAGATCCGGCAAGTCCACATCGTAGGTGTTTTCCACGCTAATCGATTGCCGACGGCTGTCGTTTTGCACCACACGGTCATCAATTCCACGGGCCAGGCTCCAGAGGCGCTCGCCAAAACTGCCGAATTCGCGCACCAGCGCCAGTTTGTTCCAGTCGCGCAATTGCAGGCAGTCTTCGATGCCCAGGCGCGCCAGCTTGTCAGCGGTGACCTTGCCCACGCCATGCAGCTTGCTGACACGCAACTGCGAGACAAAGTCTTCAACCTGATCCGGCGTGATCACAAACAGGCCGTTGGGCTTTTTCCAGTCGCTGGCGATCTTGGCCAAAAACTTGTTGGGCGCCACGCCGGCAGACACAGTGATATGCAACTGGTTGGAGACCCGGCGCCGAATGTCCTGGGCAATACGCGTGGCGCTGCCGCCAAAATGCGGGCTGTCAGACACATCAAGGTAAGCCTCATCCAGCGACAACGGCTCGATCAAGTCGGTGTAGTCGCGGAAGATCAGTTGGATTTCTTTCGACGCTTCTTTATAGGCATCCATGCGCGGCTTAACAATGGTCAAGTCCGGGCAGAGCTTCAAGGCATGACGTGACGACATCGCCGAACGCACCCCATACGCTCGCGCCTCGTAGTTGCAGGTAGCGATCACCCCCCGCCGGTCCGCCGAACCGCCCACCGCCAAGGGCTTTTGCGCCAGGCTCGGGTCGTCACGCATCTCGATGGCGGCGTAGAAGCAATCACAGTCAACGTGGATGATTTTGCGCTGCGTCATATAAACGGGGTGTGAACCAAAGGGTGGCCAGTATCGCATTCACACCTGTATATAGCACCAGTAGTTTGATTCTTCCTTCCAAGTGGTAGGAAGTTTCCTTGATGAATTTATTTTTTCAATCGAATTCGGGCTTCCGATAGAGCTGAAAGCCTTGGCCTGACTGGCCCAGAGCACTTCACGCCCCCTCTTTGGAGAGCTAACCGATTGAACCACAAGCGCTTTTGTTTGATTCACAGGTTGACACACTCGCGTTCCTCTGTAGAATGCCGACACACAGACGCGGGATGGAGCAGTCTGGTAGCTCGTCGGGCTCATAACCCGAAGGTCGTCGGTTCAAATCCGGCTCCCGCAACCAAACATCAAAAAAGGCTACTCGAAAGAGTGGCCTTTTTTGTGCGCGCTTGTTTTTGCCTGCACAATGCAGCCAACACCTTGATTTCAGAATAATTAGCGCTTATTTCAGCGATCAGCTCATTAACGGTTGACACCCCGCCGCTGGGCTGTAGAATGCCGCCCACAGACGCGGGATGGAGCAGTCTGGTAGCTCGTCGGGCTCATAACCCGAAGGTCGTCGGTTCAAATCCGGCTCCCGC
>NZ_MPOR01000041.1:0-50392 GCF_001896155.1 Pseudomonas sp. FSL W5-0203 | reverse complement strand
GGATCCATGGGCACTAGCACCAGGTTGGCCAGCACCGAGATCAAGAGACAGCCCCATTCATCAGGGCTCTAACGAACATCACCATCTGCAATCCCTCGCACTGTTTGATCAGGCGAGGGACTTTGCAGCGGTTGTCAGGTAAAAGAAGTCGGCGTTATTCGCGAGAGGGGCGAGGAAGTTTCGTCTTAACTTCAGGTAAACCGAGGCTTGGTCGTAGGAGTTGGATTACAGCTGGAACAGTATTACAACTTCAACTGCCCAATCGCCTTGCTCAACTCCCCGGCCAACGTCGCCAGTTCATTGCTGGTAGTGGCCGACGCCACGGTCTGATGCACGGTGTTTTCGGTCACATCGCGAATGCTCACCACGGCGCGGTTCATTTCTTCGGCGACATGGCTTTGTTGCTCGGCGGCCACGGCGATCTGGGTGTTGCTTTCGCGCATCTGTGCCACAGCGCCGGTAATTTCAGCCAGCGCGATGCCGGCTTCCTGGGCCTGTTGTACGCAGTCATCTGCCTTGAATGAGCTTTCCTGCATGAAGTCCACCGCGTCGCGGGTGCCGGCTTGCAGCGCCGAGACCATGCGGGTGATTTCGTCGGTGGAGCTTTGCACGCGCTTGGCCAGGTTGCGCACTTCGTCGGCGACCACAGCGAAACCGCGGCCCATTTCCCCGGCGCGGGCGGCTTCGATGGCGGCGTTGAGGGCGAGCAGGTTGGTCTGTTCAGCGATGCTGTGGATCACACTGACCACACCGTTGATTTTCTGGCTGTCTTCGGCCAGTTTCTGGATCATTTCGGCGGTCTGCTGTACGCCGCTGGACAGCCCGGCGATCGAGCGCTGTACCCGGCTGACCACTGCCTGGCCGCTGCCGGCGAGGGTATCGGCGGACTGCGACAAGTCACGGGTGGCGCCTGCGTGCTGGGCGATGTGGTAGACGGTGGCGGTCATTTCGTTGATGGCGGTGGCAGCCTGGTCGGTTTCGCTTTGCTGGCCCAGCATGCCGTGTTGCACCTCGTTCATGCTGCTGGCCAGGCGTGCGGCGCCGTCGTCCAGTTGCCGGGCGGTGCGTGCCACGGTATTGACCACGCGCTGGTAGCCGGCTTGCATGGCGTTGAAGGCGCTGGCCATCTGGCCGACTTCATCCTTGCAGGCCAACGGCACCCGCGCCGACAGGTCGCCGGTTTTTTCGACGTGCAGCATCACATCCTTGAGGGTGTTGAGTTGGCTGAGCAGGAAGCGGATCAACAACTGCGAGGCGCCGAGCATGGCCAGCATCAGCACTGCCACGGCAACGGCGTAATTGGCGAAGCGTTCACTGAACACCTGGCTCAGGCTCGGCGCGTAGGCGAAGACTGCGACCTGCTGGCCGTCGGCGCGGCTGATCACCTCGGCGCCGATCAGCGGGTTTTCACCGAACAACGGCATGGGGTTGAGTTCAGTCCAGCCGTTGGCAGTGCTCAGGGTGGGTAGATCCTGGGGGGGCTGGCCTTTGGAAAATGCGAGCCAGTGCTCACCCGTGGGCAAGGTTCTGTCGGCTGGCCAGGCGCTGAGCAAGCGTCCTTGGGCCTGGGCCGATGCTTGCGACGCCTGGCTGCGCGCCTGTTGTTCAAGCTGTACCGCGTACAGCACCAGCAGCAGGGTGGTGATGAAGGCGACCGCGTTGACGGCCCAGAATTTGTATTTGAGCGAGATATTGCTAAGCCAGGCACCCATGGAAGGTTTTCTCTGATAGCGGAAACAGTATTGGCAAGGTGCCATTATTGTGCCGCTATTCAGAAAAGCGCTTTTGACATGGGTCAATGCGCCGCATCAATCGATGGCAGGCAAGCCGAAAAAGCGGCGGGCGCAGGCGGTGCTGTGCAACGCCAGATCTTCCATCGTTTCGTTACGGTGCAAGGCCACTTCGCGCAGTACTTCGGGCAGGTACGCCGGCTCATTGCGACCATTTTTCGGCTTGGGGCGCAGGGTGCGTGGTAGCAGGTAGGGCGCATCGCTTTCCAGCATCAGACGGCCTCGGGGAATGTCCCTGACCAGTGAATGCAGGTGGGTGCCACGGCGTTCGTCGCAGATCCAACCCGTGATGCCAATGTGTAAATCCAGGTCCAGGTAGCTGAACAGCGCTGCCTGTTCGCCAGTGAAGCAGTGCACCACGGCGGCTGGCAGGTGGTCGCGGTAGTCCTTGAGGATCTCCAGCAGACGCTGGTTGGCATCGCGCTCATGGAGAAACACCGGCAGTTGCAGTTCGACGGCCAGGGCGAGGTGTTCTTCGAGGACTTTTTCCTGCTGGGGGCGAGGGGAGAAGTCCCGGTTGAAATCCAGCCCGCATTCACCCACGGCGCGCACTCGGCTGTCGCCCAGCAAGCCACGCAGACGTTGGACGCTGTCGCTGTTCCAGTCGCTGGCAGAGTGGGGGTGAATGCCGGCGGTGCTGAACAGGCGCTGGCTGCTTTCGTCGAGTTTTACACACAGTTGCAGGGCCTGTTCGCTGCCCTCGACGCTGGTGCCGGTGAGTACCAATTGCTGCACGCCAGCGGCGTAGGCGCGTTCGAGAACGGCCGTGTGCCTCTCGTCGAAACTGGGGTTGGTCAGGTTGACGCCAATATCAATGAGTTGCATGGTGCTATCTCCGCCTGCGGCCGGAAAGCATATCAGAGCTGTAGATTGATAAGAAAAACCAAGAACTACAATGCGTTAACGCTGTCTTTGAACGTCGCAAGCGACATTGTGGTGGGCCGATTGCCTGCCACCTTGGCGCCGTTGCACGCCTTGCCAGCGCATAAAGCGCTCTGTTTCTGACCCCCAGCACTGCGTAATTCGCACAGGCGCTGGCCAGTTTTCTTTCCGGAGAGCGGATGATCCGACCCTCGGCGTTGCTTATGTTGTGCCTGGCGTTATTGCTGCCCATGGCGGCGGTCGCACGTCTGGATGGGCCGCTGCAAGTGGCCAAGCCCGGCAAGGTCCGCGACCTGGCGCAAATTCGCTCCAGCCGCACCCTGCGCGTCTTGGTCAACCAGAGCCGCAACAGTTCCGGTGAAGTGCAGGGCCAGGCCATCGGTGTCGAATACCATCGGTTACGCGCCTTCGAGCAGTACCTCAACGGCCATGCCCGTGATGGGCAGGCCATCAACCTCAAGATCATCCCCAAGGCCAAGGACCAGTTACTCGGTGCGCTGGCCCGTGGTGAAGGTGACCTGGTGGCGCCCGGTGAGTTGCTGGACGTGAAAGGCGTGCACAAGGTCAGCGCCAGCGCCCCGATTGTCAGCGATGTGCCGTTGTGGCTGGTGGGCGTCAAGGGTGAACGACGGTATACCAAACTGGAGCAACTGTCGGGTCGCACGGTGACGCTGACCACCGGTAGTGCGGCGGTGGACGCTATCAGTCAGGTCAATCAAAAGCTGGCCCTGCACAAGCGCCCACCAGTGAAAGTGGAATGGGTTGACCCGAGCCTGGCGGTGGAAGATGTCCTGGAGATGGTGCAGGCCGGGATTTTTCACCTGACGATCGTGGAAAAACCGATTGCTCAACGCTGGTCGAAAATCCTGCCCAAGTTGCGCTTTGACAAGCAGGTCGTCATCAGCGAGCCAGGCGACGAGTTCTGGTTTGTGCGTCAGGACGCGTCGATGCTGCGTGCCAGCATCGATCGGTTTCTCAAGACCTATCACACGCCTTCCGACCAGGATGTGGCCTTCCAGCGTATCTATCGACGCCTCTACCAGGTCCGTAACCCATTGGCGCGGGCTGACCGCCAGCGCCTGGAAAAACTGCGCCCGGTTTTGCAAAAACATGCGCGTGAGCAAGGTATGGACTGGCTGAATCTGGCGGCGTTGGCGTTCAAGGAGTCTTCCCTGGACCCAGGCGCACGCAATAGTGGAGGCCCTACCGGCCTGATGCAGATCACGCCGTCGGCGGCGCAGCGGGTGGGGGTCAACAATATCGAGTCGCTCGACAGTAATGTGCAGGCGGGGGCGCGTTACCTGGCGATGATCCGGCGCAAGTTTTTCTCCAGCCCCAAGCTCAATGAGCGCGAGCGCATGGCCTTTATGCTGGCGGCGTACAACATGGGGCCGGAGCGGGTGCAAGGTATGCGCACCGAGGCCAAGCGCCGTGGGCTTAACCCCAATCAGTGGTTCTTCCAGGTTGAACGCATTGCCATGGAGCAGGTAGGGATGGGCGGCGTCAGCTATGTTAATAGCGTCAACAAGTATTATTTGGCGTTCGATCGGGAGCGCGAGTCTCTGGAGCCGCCTGCGGCTAAAGTTGCATCGCGTGAATAATCGATTTTTTAGATGTGAATTAGGCAATATTTCGGCTTTTATCATTGCTTAAACTGATTAATATAGCGGCCAACCAACCCCTACCTGGAAAAGGATTTACCCCCATGAGCCCAATGATTACCCGTGTACTGTCCACTCGCGCCGGTTATGGCCTGACTATTCTGCGTATCTTCGTCGGCATCATCTTCGCTGCCCACGGTTCGCAAAAGCTCTTCGGCTGGTTTGGCGGTGGTGGCCTGGCGGGCACCGCACAATGGATGGAAAGCATCGGCCTGGCGCCGGGCACGCTGATGGCGCTGCTGTCGGGCGGTACCGAGTTCTTCGCCGGCCTGGCCCTGATCATCGGTTTGCTGGTTCGCCCTGCTGCATTGGGCCTGACCTTCCTGACACTGGTGGCGATTTTCTCTGTACACATCCACAACGGGCTGTTCATGGCCAACAACGGTTATGAGTTCGCACTGGCGTTGCTCGGTGGCGCGTTGGCGGTGTTGTTGGAAGGTGCGGGCAAATTGTCTGTCGACCGCGCGATCACTCACTGATCGTTTAGCAAGCTGCACAAAAAGGCCCGCTGATGCGGGCCTTTTCGTTGCCCGGGATTCTTGACACTGCCCCACAGGCTTCTCTAGGATGCTGCTCATGCGCCGATTTAAACAGCTAATTGCGGGGCGCCACTGGGTCTCAATGCAGCCCGACAGAAGTACGCTTGCTCACGCAGGGCGTTCCTCGAAATACCGCTAAAGCGCTGGTTCGGTGTTGCCTCTCACCTGCCCGCAGACTTTTGAGGCAGAGACACGACACGATGAATGCACTACGCCCCCTCATACGCCTGGCCCCGATCACCGCGGACCTGACTCAACGCAATCCGAAAATCCTCCTGGGCGGTAAGCACCAGCCGACACTGCTGCGTTATCTGGACGGCTGGCCACGCCGTTCCGGTCGGCCTTCGGCGTTCCTGATCCAGTTTGTGGAAGACGGCGATTCCCTGGCCCGTTTTGCCAGCGACAGTTTCGACCTTGCAGTGATTCAGGCACCGAGTGCCAGCAACGCCCATGAGGTGATCCACCAACTGACGCGCATTGCCCGGCAAGGGCTGATTGCCCGTCGCTGAGCGACTAGTGAAAGGTTGCCAGTGCGAGGAGTCGACGCTTGCGCTGGTACAGGAACAGTAACCCGGCAATCAGGCACAGCAGTAGCGGTAGAGGCACGACCATCAGCCCTTTGAGCTGTCGCTCGAAACGCTGCACCGGGGCATAGGCCTGCGCCTTGAGTGTATGCAACTCGATGGGCAACTGCAGGCGCTCCTTGTTGAGTACCTGCAACTGCGTATTGGTATCTACCGCCTGGGTGATAAGCCGCGTGTGCGCTGGGTTCAACTCGCGCCATGCTTGCTCTGTCTGCTCAAGTCGTCGCTGGAGCTCAAGCGAATTTTTCCGATAAGCCTGTGCGGCTTCGTCGCGCATGTGTTCCAGCCTGTGCAACGGTTGGCGCATGACACGGGATCGAATGCGCTGGAGTGCTTCGGGCGCCGCCAGGTTATCCAATGTGTTCAATACAAACTGCGCGTTGCCGTTGCGTGCATGGCTGACTGTGTCCGCGAGCAAGTCGGTGTCGGCCACGACCACCATCTGGATCAGTTCTGCTTTTTGCAGCCCGGGCGGCTGGCCCTTGAGGCCGTCGGGAAACGCTGAGTAAGCGGGCCCCTCAACGCGCGCAGCGATCACATGGCGCTGCCCTGAAGTCGCCGTTTCATCGATCAGTGAGTCAAATGTCGTCGCCGAGCCAAAGCGTTTCGCGTCCAGCAGGGCCGATTGCCGTGAGCTCAACAGAAGCGGGGTCAACAGTGAACGGCTCTTGGGGGCCAGGGAAAGCGCGCCGCTGCTTGAGACCATCACGGCGTCCAGCCCCCAGGCGCTGACATCCGTTGGAGTCATCGCCTGTGATGGAAGGTGTAGCCTGGCCGGGTGCAGTACCCGGGGCATTCCCGGGCCGGGCGTGGCTGATGAGGCATAGAGATTATCCACCAACAGCTTATCCGCGGGCATTTGGATGCCCCACGCGTTCAGCAGCCCCTCCATTCTGGCGTTCGCTGGCACGGCGTCAGCGCCCATCTCGCTCACGGGGTCGAGGAACATCATCAACTGGGTGCCTTTCAATACCGATTGCTCAATGGCATATAGGGCTCGTTCAGGTAAAGCGTGCGGCTGTACGACTATCAATGTCGCGATGGATGACGGAACCTGGGCGATGTTCGCAGCCAGTTCCACCACGTTGAATTGCTCGCGGATCAACCCCAGCAACTCGCTGGCCGATTTGTCTAACGCCAGTCCCGACAGCAGGCCGATAGTGGCACGCTCAGGCTGCCCCAACTTATAGATCAGGTGGCTGATCTCATATTCAAGTAATGACTCGTGCTCAGGCCGGAACGCTTCGATGCGTTGGGCGCCCTGGCCAGTACGGGTGCCGATAAGGCCAAGGAATCTTTGTGTGTCATCAAGCCCAAACAAGCGGGCTTTGTAGGCATCTTCAGAAAAGGGAGCGGGGTTAATGATATGTAAGTTGATCAGGCCGTTTGCCGCTTTTTCGAACGCCTTGAGCACGTCTTCCACGCGCCGACCATAACGTTCTAATGCCTGGCTTTTTTGCGGCGCATTGAGGGTATTGAAGTAATACAGATCCAGTGGGCTTTCAAGTGACAGTAGCAGTTGCTGCGCCGCGGGCGATAAGGTGTGGATTTTTTCTTCGGAAAAGTCCCAGCGAACAGTGGGCAGTTTGGGTGCCCAGACTAGATTGAATGCCAGAAACAGCAGTGATATGACGAGAAGTGTCATACCCGCACGAAAAGCAGATCCCATCAGTGGTCTTCCTTTTCTCAGCTGTTTTTATAATTGAGTGTGAGGGTGGTCGCAAACAGAAAAGCAACGATCATGCTGATAAAGTACAGGCTGTCCTGCAGTGTGAGCTTGCCGTTATCCATCGCGCTGAAGCGGGTAACGGGATCCAGGGACATCAAACTGTCGATGATCCATATCGGTGCTTGTTGTTCAAGTGCATCCAGTACTGACGAAAGCCCACTGGCGGTCAGCAACAAGCCGAGCGTGAAAAAGAAAATCAGCAGGCGTTGGTTCGCAAGTACACAGATGAAACAACCTACCGAAAGATAACTTCCCGCCAGTAACCAACTGGCCAGGAATTGTGAGGCGATAACGCTATTGTCAGGTGTGCCCAGATAATTCACGGCAATCACCAGCGGGAAGTTAAGCATCAGCGCAATGCCACAGACAGTCCATGCCGCGATGAATTTTCCGATCACCCGTTCCATCGAGGTGACAGGCAAGGCATTCAGGGTGTTGTAAAAGCTGGCGTTGGATTCATCCGACCACAACTGCGTCGATAAAAGGGGAACCAGCAGGAGATAAAGCCAGGGGTGCAGTTCAAAAAAAGCCTGCAAATCACTGCTGTTTCGCTCCATCCATTGGTTGGAATGCAGTCCCAGCGCTGCGCACAGTGCGAGAAAAACCGCCACGCTCAGGTAAGCGCTGGGGGCGCAGGCATAGCTGACGAGTTGTCGTTTGAAAATGACAGGTAGCAGTCTCAAGGTGTTACCTCTTGGCTCAGATGGTGAACGACATCGTTCAGGCGACCCGGCTCCAGATTCATTGAGGTGATGTTCCAGCCGCGATGGGTGATAAGCGCGTTGATCGAGGGAAAGATGGAATGCCCGGGCATGGCCAGTACCGTAACCTTGCCGGGCGCATGCCGGTCTTCTTCGATGCCTGCGACGCCGGGCAATACGGCCAACGCGAGCAAATCCAGCGGGGCGTCTGCCGCGAGGGTGACGGCCTGGAAGTGCCGGGAGCTGCGCTGTAAGTCGGACAGCGAGGCATCGCCCACCAGGCGACCACCGGCGATAACCAAGGCACGGGTGCAGATGTCCGCCAGATCCTGGTAATGGCGGGAGGCGATGATGATGGTCATTTCCTCGCTCAGGGACTGGATGAGTGCCCGGAACTTGAGGCGTTGATCAGGGCAGAGCCCTTCTGTGGGTTCGTCCAGCAGCAGCAGGCTTGGGGAATGCAGGAGCGCCTGGGCCATTGCCACTCTGCGCTTCAAACCAAGGGAAAGGACGTTGATGGGGCAGTCGAGCACGGGCAGCAGTTCCAGTCGTGCGGCTACCTGCGCCACCTGGCTGCGTTTTTCCATCCCGCTCAAGCCGCGAATGGCGGCAATGAAATTGAGCATGTTTTTGACGGGCATCGTGTGATGGTCGAGGCCGTTTTGGAGCTGATAGCCAATGACCTTTTTGGCTTGAATTGAGTGGGTATGGGTATTGAAGCCTTGAATACTGATGTGCCCGGCCGTCGGCTTGATCGTCCCGGCGATCAGGCTCAACAGTGTTGTTTTTCCCGCCCCACTCTCTCCCAGCAAGCCCACACACTCCTGGCGCTGGGCACAGAAGGACAAGTTGCTGATTACGCGTGTTTTGCCCAGGTGTTTTGTGAGGTTGCTTATCTCGATCATGGTTTTACCGAATAAGTTTTGCAGGGCGTGTGAGAGAGGCCGGCGGTATGGAAAAGTGCTTTAAAAAGGGTACGTTCAATATGAAGACTTGGGAACGCGAAGTGTGATTAATAAGAAGAATCCTACGTTCGGCCCGATAATCCGCTGAAACAATTGTTTTGTTTTGAATACTTATTAATGTCCAGATGTTTATCTGATGTTTACATAAAGTTTTCTCCTTTGTAACGAGGCCAGATTGCCATGATGCTTCTACGTACTCTTGTTCTTGAGCGCAACGATGAAGGGACGCCCGTTAACGGCGCCTTGTTGTGCGGGTTTGCTGTGACGCAAACGGCGTCCAACTTTCTGGTGTATAGCCTGGATGAGGAGGCAGAACCCGGCCACTCCAGGGTCTATATCGCGGCACTGCGTAAAAAGATTGACCGGTATTTCCTGGGAGGCGTTGACTCCAAAGAGGACCTGCAATTAGCCATGCAAGTCTTCAAACAGATCCTGACGATGGCAGCGGCAGCCGGCTCGAAGACAACGCCGATTGCCGAACCCCAGGTGCCCTTTCATTTCGTTGATTTGAAAGGCTGCCGGTTGCCGCCTGCCAGGCCAGAGGATCATCACTCGGTGATCATCAAGAAAGCTTTGGTCATGAAGGTCATCACCTTGGGCATGTCGGCCCCGGCGTTGCCTGCGATCGAAAGCAGCGCAGTGATCGTGCCGTCCATTCGCTTCTCGTCGCAAATGGTTGCGCCGCCGCGAAATCCGCGCTCAGCCACGACTGCGCCGCAACCTATGGATGAAGGCACCCTTGAAGAACCGGCGCGGTCGCTGGTCGCGATACCGCAGGAGCAGGTTGAGCCCAGTGCGTCGCCTGTTCCTGGTGAACAAGATGACAGTCACTTTGAGTCAGACAACCTGCGGTTGGCGCCACCCGAGCCTGAGCCTGAGCCCGAACCCTTGGACCCGCCTGCCCAGTTGGACCATACCTCTTTGCTCGAAATGGACAGCGCGCTGAGCAATCTGGCCAAAGTCGCCCAGGAACTGACGCAAAAAAAATGCGCGGTCCTAGAGAAGGAGCAAATGCTTGAACAGTGGCAGGCGCGATTGCAACAGCAGCAGAGCCAGTTGGAAGAAAAAGGCCGTGAACTCGAGCAGCGCCATACCTATTTGCAGGAGCAGGGCTTGGAGGTCAGCCAGAAGGCCGAAAAGCTGGCGATGATGATGTTGCAGTTGTCGGGTATGCGCCAGCGTATGCAAGGCACGTTGCTTGAATTGGACCAAGTGCTGGAGGGGCATGGGTGAGGTAATGGGGCGCCGGCCTGGATACTTTCCAGGGTTCATTTATCATCAGTCCCAGCCAGCCGCTGCCTGGGCATGATGCCCTGGCATAACGGCACCATTGGACATTGCCTGGGGATGCAAGCGTTTGAGTACCAAGCTGATTACCAAAGAAGGTCATGAAGCGCTGAAAAAAGAGCTGGATTACCTGTGGCGAGAGAAACGCCCGGATACCACACGCAAAGTGACCTGGGCCGCCTCCCTGGGAGATCGCAGTGAAAATGCGGATTACCAGTACAACAAGAAGCTGTTGCGCGAGATCGACCGACGGGTGCGTTACCTGCGCAAACGCCTGGAAGACATGCGGGTGGTGGAGTACATGCCCGAGCAGGAAGGAAAGGTATTTTTCGGTGCATGGGTCGAAATCGAAAACGAACAGGGCGAGACCAAGCGTTTTCGCATCGTCGGTTATGACGAGATCTACGATCGCATGGATTACATTTCCATCGACTCACCCATGGCACGGGCCCTGCTGCGCAAGGAGGTGGACGACGAGGCAATCGTACAGACCCCCGGCGGAGAGGTGTGCTGGTGGATCACCAAGATCGAATATGTGAAGACCGCCTGATGGCACGTACCCTTGGCTGGGGGCGTGCCATCCGGGTCTCAACCTTCGCGCAATACGGTCAGCGGGCTGGCATTCAGTGCACGGCGCGTGCCGAATACCCCGGCAGCGCCAATCAGCACGGCACCGATCACGGGCAGCAGTAACAACCACGGGTGGGGATGCCACGCCAGGTCAAAGGCATAGCGGTACAGCACCCAGGTCACCAGTTCGGTGCCCAGTGCCGCCAGCAAGCCACTGACCGCCCCCAACAGACCGAATTCGATGCGTCGGGCCTTGACCAGCAACTTGCGCTCGGCGCCCAAGGCTCGCAGCAATGCACCTTGGCGGATTCGTTCATCCAGGGTGGCCTGCAGGCCAGAGAACAACACTGCCATGCCCGCCGCGAGTACAAACAACAGCACGTATTCGACCGCCAACGTCACTTGGGCGAGGATGCTGCGCAACTGCTCCAGCAGGGCCTCGACCTGCAGGATAGTGACCGCCGGGAAGGCCCGTGACAGGTCGACGATCTGTTGGTCATGGCCGGGAGCCAGATAGAAGCTGGTGAGGTAGGTCGCGGGCAGATCCTTCAAGGTGCCCGGTTGGAAAATCATGAAGAAGTTGGGCTGGAAGTTATCCCAGTTGATGGTGCGCAGGCTGGTGACCCGTGCTTCACGGTTTTCCCCACCGATGGTGAACAATAAATGGTCGTTGAGCTTGAGCTTCAAGCTCTCGGCCACCTTGGCTTCCACCGACACGCCTGGAATCCCGTCGTTGGGTTGCGCCGACCACCACGTACCTGCCGTCAGGACGTTACCCGCTGGTAATTCGGCTGCCCAGGTCAGGCTCAGATCGCGTTGAGTGGCCCGGTCGCCACTGGAGTCCTTGCTGACAATCTCCTGCACGGGTTCGCCATTGATGCTGATCAGGCGCCCCGGCACCACCGGGTAGAGCGGCGCCGCTTGTGCCTGGACGTCCAGCAGACGGGCGCCAAAGGCGTCCTTGTCGGCCGGCAGGATATTCAGGGCGAAGTAGTTGGGCGCATCCTTGGGCAACTGGTTTTGCCAGGTGTCGAGCAATTCGCCTCGCAACAGCGCGATCAACCCCATGGACAACAGGATCAGGCCAAAGGCCAGGGATTGGCCTGCCGCCGCCAACGGGTGACGCAACAATTGGCCCAGGCCCAGGCGCCACGGCAGGGAGGCGCGAGCCAGTAACCGCCGCAGGCTCTGTAGCAACAACAGCAGCAAGCCACCCAGGAGCAGCGCAGCGACTACACCGCCGCCGAGTAACGCGAAGGTCAATACCAGGTCCAGGCTCAGGCGCCACATGATCAGGCCCAAGGCAAACAGTGCCGCGCCGTAGACCATCCAAGTGCTTGAAGGAATAGGCAGCAAATCGCGGCGCAATACCCGCAGCGGCGGTACCCGGCCCAGTGCGGCCAGCGGCGGGAGGGCGAAGCCGGCGAGGGCGACCAGCCCGGTGCCAATCCCCGCGACGGCCGGTAGCAGCCCGCCTGGCGGTACGTCGGCGGGTAGCAGGTCGTGCAGGAAGTAGAACAGGCCAAATTGCGCCAGCCAGCCGAGCAGGGCGCCGGCCAGGCTCGCCAGCAAGCCCAGTACGCTCAGTTGCAGGCTGAACAGCAGCATGGCTTCACGGCGCGACAAGCCCAGGCAGCGCAACAACGCGCTGGCATCGAAACGTCGACTGGCGAAGCGGTTGGCTGACAGCGCCACGGCCACGCCAGCCAGCAGCACAGCCACCAGGCTGGCCATGTTCAGGTAACGTTCGGCCTTGCCCAGTGCGCCGCCGATTTGCTGGTTGCCATCGCGGGAGTCCTGCAGGCGCTGGTTGGCAGCCAGGCCCGGTTTGACCAGGTCGCGATAAGTTTGCAGCGCTGTGCTGCCTTGTGGCGCACGCCATAGTTCGCGGTAGCTGACACGGCTGCCTGGCTGGACGACACCGGTGGCGTCCAGGTCCGCCAGGTTGATCATGACCCTGGGCGTGAGGCTGTAAAAGTTGCCGGCGCGGTCGGGCTCATAGTTCAGGATGCGCGCCAGGCGCAGGGTCTTCATGCCGACATCGATGCTGTCGCCGACTTTCAGGTCCAGCGCCGTCAGCAACCGTGCTTCTACCCAGGCTTCATCAGGTTTGGGGCCACCGCCCGGGATTTGCGTACCGAAGGGCTCGGTGCTGCTTTTAAGCTCGCCGCGCAAGGGGTACTGCTCGTTGACCGCCTTGATGCTGGAGAGCTGGATGCCGTTATCGGTGGCGATAACGCTGGAGAACTCCACGATGCGAGCGTGATCCAGGCCCAATTCGGTCCCAGATTTGATTTGCTCGGCACGGGCCGGCGAGCTGCCTTCGAGCACCAGGTCGGCGCCGAGGAATTCGGTGGCGCGCAGCAGCATGGCGCCGTTGAGGCGCGCACCAAAGTAGCCGATAGCGGTGCTGGCGGCCACGGCCACCAGCAGGGCAAAGAACAGCACGCGCAATTCGCCGGCGCGGGCATCGCGCAGTAACTGACGCATGGCAAGACTGAACAGGCGCAACAGCGGCAAACGTGCCATCAAGGCTCCAGGGGCGCGACCATCAGGCCGGCTTCAAGGCGGATCAGGCGCCGGCAACGGTGGGCCAGGCGCTCGTCGTGGGTGACCAGTACCAGGGTCGTACCGCTCTCTTTATTCAACTCGAACAACAGGTCGCTGATGCGCTCGCCAGTATGGCTGTCGAGGTTGCCGGTGGGCTCGTCGGCAAACAGCACGTCCGGTTCGGCGGCAAACGCGCGGGCAATCGCCACGCGTTGTTGTTCGCCACCGGACAGTTGGCGGGGCGAGTGGGTCAGGCGCTGGCCCAGGCCTACGCGCTCCAGCAGGTGTTTGGCTCGCTCGCGGGCGTCCTGGCGACCGTCCAGCTCCAGCGGCAGCATCACGTTTTCCAGAGCATTCAAGCTGTCGAGCAATTGGAAGGATTGGAATACGAAACCCACATGCTCGGCACGGATGCGCGCGCGCTGATCTTCGTCGAGGGTGCTCAGGGCTTGCCCGGCCAGGGTCACTTCGCCGCTGCTGGGCAGGTCGAGGCCGGCCAGCAGGCCCAGTAGTGTGGATTTACCGGAACCGGAGCTGCCGACGATAGCCAGGCTATCGCCCTTGTTCAGTTCCAGGCTCAGTTCGTGCAGGATAGTCAGTTCACCTTCCGCGCTGGGAACCACTTTGCTAAGGTTTCGCGCGGTGAGAATGCTTGCGCCCATGGAGAATCCGATGCGAGTGTGGTTTTTGAGTGCTGGCCTGGCCTTGATGTGCATGGCCCAGAACGCAGCGGCGGGTACAGTCCTGATCGTTGGCGATAGTATCAGTGCCGGTTTCGGCCTGGATACCCGCAAAGGGTGGGTCGCGTTGCTGGAGCAACGGCTCAAGCAGGAGGGTTTTGACGACAAAGTGGTCAATGCTTCCATCAGTGGCGACACCAGTGCAGGAGGCCTCGCGCGGCTGCCCGCGGCGCTTGCAACGCACAAACCGGACGTGGTGGTGATCGAGTTGGGTGGCAACGATGGCTTGCGCGGCCAGCCGCCTGCGCAATTGCAACAAAATCTTGCTTCGATGATTCAGCAGTCCCGGGACAGCGGCGCCAAGGTGCTGCTGTTGGGTATGCAGATTCCGCCCAATTACGGCAAGCGCTATGTCGAAGCTTTTGCCAAGGTATTCGGTGATGTGGCACAGAAAGAAAAGGTGCCGTTTGTGCCGTTTTTCCTCGAGGGCGTGGGTGGCCATCCGGAGTTGATGCAAGCTGACGGGCTGCACCCGGCGGTCGCGGCGCAAGACAAGTTGCTGGAAAATGTCTGGCCGGCGCTAAAACCGCTGCTATGACGCTTTTCTACCGGCAGGCTTTCGGCTAAGGTGGCGCCCCCCTGATTTGGAGCCCTCGATGTCGCGCCCTGCCTGGTCCCTGTTTAACTACCAACTGATCGAGCCGGACGAGCAGCTGGACCTGTTCGCCTGCCAGGAAGTGCGAGTGCATTTGGTGGCGCGTCAATTGGAACTGGGCGGCTCCATCGACCGCACGCTCTGCGGCACTTTATTGCCCGCACAGCCACGCTGGTCATCGGTCAACCGCTCGATTTTTCAAGACCAGCGACTCTGCCCGTTATGCCGGGCGATTCTAGAATCGCAAAAGCGCGGCACGCCGCCGATCTGGCCGGAGCTGCGCTTCGAGCTGTAAAACAGCTTGAAGCTTGGCGCTGCGAAGCCGTATACAATCAATTTTTCCCTACCCGTCGTCTTGCGAAGGATTTTCCGGATGTTGTCGCGCCTTTCCGTCGTCACCTGCTGCCTGTCTCTTGCTGCGCTTTGTGCGGCGGGTTCGGCGGCGGCCTTGCAGTTGCCCTTGCCACCGCCCGGTGAGGACATTGTTGGCCAGGTCCAAGTGATCAAGGCCAAGTACGAAGACACTTTTGCTGACCTTGGCACCACCTACGACCTGGGCTATTCGGAAATGGTCGCGGCCAACCCGGGTGTCGATGCCTGGTTGCCGGGTGCGGGCACTGAGATTGTGCTGCCGACACGCTTTATCCTGCCGCCCGGGCCGCGGGAAGGCATTGTGATCAATCTGGCGGAATACCGGCTCTACTACTATCCAAAAGGCCAAAACGTCGTCTATACCTTCCCTCTGGGCATTGGCCGGGAAGGCTGGGGTTCGCCGATCGCCCATACCAGTATCATCGCCAAGACGCCGAACCCGACCTGGACGCCACCGGCCTCGATCAAGGCCGAGCACGCCGCCAACGGTGACCCGCTCCCCAACGTGGTGCCTGCCGGCCCCGACAACCCACTGGGGCCGTTCAAGTTCACCCTGGGCACGCCGGGTTACCTGATTCACGGCTCCAACATGAAGTTTGGTATCGGCACGCGTACCAGCCACGGGTGCTTCCGCATGTTCAATAACAACGTGTTGGAAATGGCAGGCATGGTGCCGGTAGGCACGTCAGTGCGCATCATCAATGACGCGTACAAGTTCGGCAGCAGTGGTGGCAAGGTCTACCTTGAGGCCCACACGCCGTTGAATGATGACGGTACGCCATCGGTGGTCGACAAGCACACCGCGGTCATCAATGCGTTGCTCAAGCGCGAGGACCTGTCCAATAACCTACGCGTCAACTGGGACCAGGTGCGTGATGTGGTCGCCGCCGAGGATGGCTTGCCGACCGAAATTGGTGTGCCAGGCGGCGCACCTGTGGCGTCCAGCGCCCCGCTCGATCTTCAATAATAAGCCTGAGCGAACATCCCTGTGTGAGCGGGCTTGCTCGCGAAGACGTCGGCCCGGCAAACATTGATGTTGACTGACCCACCGCTTTCGCGAGCAAGCCCGCTCCCACATGCCAAATCATAGGCAAAAAAAAGCCGACCCATAAATGGATCGGCTTGATAACAACCCCGAAGGATTATTACTTGCGGCTTGCTTTTTCAAGCATGCGCAGAGCGCGCTCGTTAGCTTCGTCAGCAGTCTGTTGTGCTTTTTGAGCAGCAGCCAGAGCTTCATCAGCTTTACGGTAGGCTTCGTCTGCACGGGCCTGGGAGCGAGCTGCTGCGTCTTCAGTTGCAGTCAGACGAGCTTCGGTTTCTTTGGAGACGCTGCTGCAACCGGTAGCCAGAACTGCGGCCAGAGCCAGAGCAGAGAATTTCAGAACGTTGTTCATCGTGTTCCCCTTCAAGGACTTTCAATTTAATGGCTACTTTCTCAGAGTGAGCTAATAGCCGGCGTACATACTACCCATTACTTGTAGTAAGTAAACTGACGTTGCGCAAGAAGCAAAAAAATTTCTTGTGCCGAATCTATTTTGGCTAATCTTTTGGCGGTTTGTATGAAAACTGTCCAATTTTTTGCACCTGGACGCACATTGGATCCAGGCTGAAAGGGCCGGCCCGCATGTGTCAAGCCTTGTAAATAGATGAAATTTTATATAACGAAGCGGGGCACTTTGGTTACGCTTGGCTTTACTGCGGCGGGCATCTTTTGCGCATCTAGAGGTGACTTTAAGAGCGCCAGTTCGTCTCAAGGTTCAACTGCCGGCAATGTTCAGGCTATCGGTCACCGGTTGATCGAGGCCCTTTCTATATCCACCAGCGGCGGGGAATGACGAGTGCGCCTTGAGCAATTTCAGGATTGGTGCCTACTATTCCCTATGTGCTGGTTGTGAGCGCTCACGGTTTTCTCGCTGTCGAAACCGGCACGGGGTGGCGTAGATGTTCCTTCGCCGGAAAAACATCGGTAAGGTAGGGTCGTTAATTCAGACCCGCGAGGAGTAGTGATGAGCGAGGCGTTGTCCATCCACCATGACCAGGCTGGTCATCAGTTCGAGACCAATGTGGACGGTCATCGTGCCTACCTGACCTACATGGACCTCGGGAAGCAGACCCTGGATATCTATCGCACCTTCGTGCCCAACGCACTGCGGGGGCGAGGCATTGCGGCTGCGTTGACCGAGGAAGCCTTGAAGTTTGCCGAAGAGGCTGGCTACACGGTGATCCCGTCGTGCTCCTATGTCGAACGCTATATGGAGCGCCACCAGCGCCATGCTGCGAAGCTGTAACTGACCAGTTGCCAATAAAAAACGCCGGGCTTAGCCCGGCGTTTTTGGGTGCGCGAAACCGGTACGGACTCAGGTGCGCTTGCGCTGGGGCAACACGTCCTTGAGCTTGGCGTGCATGCTGCGCAGGGTAGTTTCGGTGGCGGACCAATCGATACAGGCATCGGTGATCGACACGCCGTACTGCAAGTCGGCCAAGTCTTTTGGAATCGCCTGGCAACCCCAGTTCAAATGGCTCTCGACCATCAAACCGATGATCGACTGGTTACCTTCCAGAATCTGGTTGGCAACGTTCTCCATCACCAATGGCTGCAAGGCCGGGTCTTTGTTGGAGTTGGCGTGGCTGCAGTCGACCATGATGTTTGGCTTGATCTTGGCCTTGTTCAGCGCCTGTTCGCACAGCGCGACGCTGACCGAATCATAGTTGGGCTTGCCATTGCCGCCACGCAGCACCACGTGACCGTAGGCGTTGCCCTTGGTCGTCACGATGGACACGCCGCCTTCCTGGTTGATACCCAGGAAGCGATGAGGGCTGGAGACCGATTGCAGCGCATTGATCGCCACGGTCAGGCCGCCGTCAGTGCCGTTCTTGAAGCCTACGGCCGAAGACAGGCCGGACGCCATTTCGCGGTGGGTCTGGGATTCGGTGGTGCGTGCGCCGATAGCCGACCAGCTGATCAGGTCCTGCAGATATTGCGGGGAGATCGGGTCGAGGGCTTCGGTGGCGGTGGGCAGGCCCATTTCAGCCAGGTCCAGCAGCAGTTTGCGACCGATGTGCAAGCCATCCTGGATCTTGAAGGAGTCGTCCAGGTACGGGTCGTTGATCAAGCCTTTCCAGCCGACGGTGGTACGCGGTTTCTCGAAATACACGCGCATGACCAGGTACAAGGTGTCGGACACTTCAGCCGCCAGCACTTTGAGGCGCTCGGCATATTCGTGGGCGGCCTTGAGGTCGTGGATAGAGCAGGGCCCGATCACCACGAAGAGACGGTGGTCGGTGCCGTCGAGAATGTCACGGATGACTTCGCGGCCCTTGGTGACGGTCTGCAGGGCAGCGTCGCTCAGGAAGATTTCGCGCTTGAGCTGATCGGGGGTGATCAGGGTCTCGTTGGATTCAACGTTAAGGTCATTGATCGGTAAATCAGCCATCGTGTTACTCGCCAGGGTCACGGGTGCCGGCCGCCAGCTATCCCCGTGCGGCGGGCACAGCATGATTTGAATGCAGGGGGGAGGAACCTTAGCGCGTAACACGGGCCCGCGACAATGGGCAAAGCCCGGTTTAATCCAGTGCTGGCTGCACAACCGCCTCATGGGAGAACTCGCCGGCATGACGCGACACCCACTCACGGGCCATGGTTTCAAGTTGTGCAGGCGTTGGCTCGGCGTCTTCGTGCAGGCGGCAGTAACGCTCGATCTGGCACACTTGCTCGCCCATCCGTGCACCGAACAAGGCGTGTTCGTCGGTAAAGCAAATACCAATGCGATAGCCCTGTTCGACTTTGCGGCACCAGGCGACATAGCCTGGATAACGGGCGCTGGGCCCTAGGGAAGGGATATGCAGGTCTACCGCCGTGCCGGCGCGCCAGGCACGTGGCCAATTGCAGGCGACGCCGCCGCGGCCGATAGTGTGCAGGCGTTGGCGGGGAAGGGCGGGAGAGGGACGTTGGATCAACTCGACAGCGACATCATCAGGGTGAGGTAAAAAACGACCCATGTACACGGACTCCGAGCGCCGTCCAGTTGACGGCAATGGCAGCAGTATAGTGAAGGAACTGGAATTGACCGACCTGGATATTGACCAGCAATTGCTGGGATTGCCAGGTATTTCGCTGGTAGTGTTCACCAGTGTCGGTTGTGCCAGTTGCCGCTGGGCACGCCAGCAGTTGCCCAGCTGGCACTTGCCGGTGGACCGCGTGTGCTGGGTGGATGCCGGGCACAACGGCGGTGCGGTGGAACGCTACCGGATCTTTCATTTGCCGGCGTTGTTCCTGGTGTGCGAGGGTCAATTCTTTGGGCAATTACAGACACGTCTTACAGCATCCGACCTCGCCGAATGCCTAAACCAGGCGCTCAACCGAACACCAGAGGATTTGCCATGACAGCAGTTGCAGCCCCGTCGCCACGCATTGGCATTATTGGCACCGGTGCCATCGGCGGTTACTACGGACTGATGCTGGCGCGTGCCGGCTTCGATGTGCATTTCCTGTTGCGCAGCGAATATGCCGCGGTGAGCAGGCATGGCCTGCACGTCAACAGTACGGTGCATGGGCAACTGCACCTGCATCCGGTGCAGGCCTATGCCAGCGCCGCCGACATGCCGCCGTGCGACTGGCTATTGGTGGGCACCAAGTCCACCGGTAATGTGGACCTGGCGCCAACCATCGCCCAAGTGGCGGCGCCGGATGCCAAAGTGGTGCTCCTGCAAAACGGCCTCGATGTCGAAGACAGCCTGCGTGAACACCTGCCGCCGTCGCTGCATCTGTTGGGCGGCCTGTGCTACATCGGTGTGCACCGCTCGGCCCCCGGTGTGGTAGAGCATCAGGCGTTGGGCCGGGTCAACCTGGGCTATCACAGTGGCACGGCGGCCAACGATGAGGTGCAGCAACAGGCGATTGTCGAAGCCGGTGCCGGGCTGTTTCATCAAGCTGGCATCGAGTCCCAGGCCATGGCCAATGTGCATCTGGCGCGTTGGCACAAGCTGGTCTGGAACGTGCCGTTCAACGGCCTCTCTGTGTTGCTGGGCACGGGTACCACGGCCATGATGGCCGATGAGTCCAGCCGCGAGTTGATCCAGGCGCTGATGGCCGAGGTGGTGCAGGGCGCTCATGCCTGCGGGCATGAAATTCCTGCCAGTTACGCTGGGCAGATGTTCGCCATGACAGAAACCATGGACGACTACCTGCCCAGCATGTACCACGACCACCTGCACAAGCGGCCGCTGGAGCTGGCGGCCATCTATGCCCGTCCCTTGGCCGCTGCCAAAGCGGCCGGTTGCGAACTGCCACGCATGCAGGCGCTCTATCAGGCCTTGAGTTTTATTGATCGGCACAACCGCTGATTGGGGGGAACCACCATGGTGAAGGGATTGGCTGACAAACTGGTGCTGGCGATTTCCTCACGAGCGCTGTTCGACCTGAGTGACAGCCACAAGGTTTATCTGGCTGAAGGGGTCGAGGCTTACCGCAAATACCAGATCGAGCACGAGGAAGAAACCCTCGAGCCTGGCGATGCCTTCCCGCTGGTCAAGAAGCTGCTGAGCCTGAATGCCAGCCTGGGGCGTGCGCGGGTCGAGGTGGTGTTGGTGTCGCGCAACAGTGCCGATACCGGGCTGCGGGTGTTCAACTCGATCCAGCATTACGGCCTGGATATTTCCCGCGCCGCGTTCGTAGGCGGGCGTAGTCCCTATCCCTATTTGGCCGCCTTCGGTTGTCATCTGTTTCTCTCCACCCATGCTGAAGATGTGCGCAGCGCCCTCGATGCCGGGTTTGCGGCCGCGACGATTCTGTCTGGCGGCGCGCGCCGTGCTTCCAGTGAAGAACTGCGCATCGCATTCGACGGCGATGCCGTGCTGTTCTCCGATGAGTCCGAGCGCGTCTACCAGGCCGGTGGGCTGGCAGCCTTCCAGGCCAGCGAGCGGGAGTCGGCGCGCGAGCCTTTGCACGGCGGTCCGTTCAAGGGCTTCCTGGCGGCACTGAACCTGTTGCAACGCGAGTTTGCCGATGAGGCCTGCCCGATTCGTACCGCGTTGGTCACCGCACGTTCGGCACCGTCCCATGAGCGCGTGATCCGCACCTTGCGCGAGTGGGATATCCGCCTGGACGAATCGCTGTTCCTCGGTGGCCTGGAAAAATCCGCGTTTCTGGAAGCCTTTGCCGCCGATGTGTTTTTCGATGACCAGGCCGGCCATTGCGAGAAAGCCAGGGAGGTAGTGGCCACCGGGCACGTGCCCCATGGCATCAGCAATGAGTTGAGAATCCAGACCGAGCGCTAGCTGCTAAGCTCATTCAATTCCCGCCATCCTGGCAGCCCAGGAGGTTTTATGATTCGTTCGATGCTGTTTGCCACGGACCTCGGTCTGTATGCGCCCTACGTGATGCAACATGCGCTGGCGCTGGCGCGAACGTTCAAGGCTGACCTGTATGTGATCCACGTGGTCGAGCCCATTGGCTTGTTCGCCGAATCGGTGTTGCAGAGCTACCTTGATGAAACCGCCCTGAGCGAATGGCAAAGCAAGGGGTTGAGCACGGTGATGGCGACGATTGAACAACGCGTGCTGGACAGCTTCCGCGAAGAGTGGGGGGAAGGGGAGCAGGACCTGCAATGGATTCGCTCGGTCAAGGTGATCCAGGGGGATCCTTGCGAGGTGATTCTCGACCAGTTGCGAAAACTGTCCGTCGACTTACTGATCGTCGGCAGTCATAGCCAGGCAACCGGCGTGGCCGTCCCCCTTGGGCGTACCGCCGCACGGGTGTTGCAGTTGTCCCCCGTGCCGGTTTACCTGGTGCCGTCGCTGCAGCGTCGGCGCAGTGACGATAGTTGATCGGCAAAAACGATAAAAAGTTCTAGATTTATCCGTCAAACCTTTAATATAGTTATATACCGTCGCTGATACCCGTGGCGTCTATCTGCTTTGAGGGATTCATATGAAGCTTCAACAACTGCGCTACATCTGGGAAGTGGCGCACCACGACCTCAACGTTTCCGCTACCGCTCAAAGCCTCTATACCTCGCAACCTGGTATCAGCAAGCAGATCCGCCTGCTCGAAGACGAGTTGGGCGTCGAAGTCTTCGCACGCAGCGGCAAACACTTGACCCGCGTCACTCCAGCTGGCGAGCGCATCATCACCACCGCCGGCGAGATCCTGCGTAAAGTCGAAAGCATCAAGCAGATCGCCCAGGAATTTTCCAACGAGAAGAAAGGCACCTTGTCGATCGCCACCACTCACACCCAGGCGCGCTATGCATTGCCGCCGGTGATCCGTGATTTCATCAAGCAATACCCGGACGTAGCCCTGCACATGCACCAGGGTTCGCCGATGCAGATTGCCGAGATGGCCGCTGACGGCACCGTCGATTTTGCCATCGCCACCGAGGCCCTGGAATTGTTCGGCGACCTGGTAATGATGCCCTGCTACCGTTGGAACCGCTGCGTGGTTGTGCCCCAGGGGCACCCTTTGGCCAAGCTGCCGAAGCTCACCCTGGAAGCCTTGGCTGAATACCCGATCGTGACCTACGTGTTCGGCTTTACCGGCCGTTCCAAGCTCGACGAAGCGTTCAGCCATCGCGGCCTCACGCCCAAGGTGGTGTTCACTGCTGCCGATGCCGACGTGATCAAGACCTACGTGCGCCTGGGCCTGGGCGTCGGGATCGTCGCCAAGATGGCGGTCGACACCAACCTCGACAAAGACCTGGTGGTGCTGGATGCCAGCGAATTGTTCGAGTCCAGCGTGACCAAGATCGGTTTCCGTCGCGGTACCTTCCTGCGCGGCTTCATGTGCGACTTCATCGAGAAGTTCGCACCGCACCTGACCCGTGAAGTGATGGCCAAGGCGATCCAGTGCCACAACAAGCAAGAGCTGGAAGAGTTGTTTGACGGCGTTGAATTGCCCGTCCACTGACCGCGATTACCCTGTAGGAGCGAGCAAGCTCGCTCCTACAGGGGTGTAGGTTATCGGGCCTCGGTCACCGTAAAGTGCTGCCGAGCGCCGGCCACCAGAATCTCTACCTCTTCATCGATACGCTTGCCCAGCAGGCCTTTGCCCAGGGGCGAGCGTGGCGTGATGACCGTCACCGGTTGCCCCACCACATCCACTTTCAAACCCGCCGCATCCGGCGCCAGGAACAGCCATTGCTGGCGACCGTCCTCGTCTTCCAGGCCCACCAGCGTGCCTATCTCTATCCCGCGTTGATCATCGTACGCACGTAGCTGCAGTTGCTGGCACAGCATCAGCGATTGCTTGATCTCCTCCACTCGTCGGGCCTGCCCGGTGGCCAGGTACGAAGCCTCCAGGCCGAGGGTGTCGTATTTGTTTTCGGCAATGTTTTCTTCGTGGGTCGCGGTTTCGTAGGCGGTCTGCGCGGCGCGTTGGACGACGTCGATGTCGACGGTGAGCTTTTCCAGGATCAGCTGGAGCACGGCGTGTTTATTCATGGCGGTATCTGGCATCAATCGCAGAATTGCAGGACATTGGCCCGCGTCTTTTCATTGGGGGCGTTCTGGTCTTGTTGCAGCCAGAACTGGCATTTGGGGTTGGACAGGTTACGCGCGTTGCTTCGGGCCTGGTCCAGGGCCTGTTGTTGTTCCTGTTTTTGCAGGTTCTGTTGGTACTGTTCGAACAGACGGTTCGGTGGCTGCGGCTCAACCATGGCCGGTTTGCCCAATTGCTCAACCGCCTGTGCCACCGGCGCCAGGCTCTGGGGGAACAGGTAGCGAGACGCCAGCCAGGCGGTCAGCGCAATGGCGATAAACCCTAGCCACACGCCGGCGGCAATCGCGATGCAGAGCTTGAACAGCGATAACGGACGGTCAGACATAAGGGCCTCCTGGCAGGCATTGACGGCATGACGGTGATTGTCGCACAGCCTCCGTGCAGAATAATCGCGATCAAGCCTTCTGCATCCACGCATTTATGCGGACAATCGAACCTTTGATCGATGGAGCCCGGAATGAAAGCCCGCTGGGATATTTTTTGCAGTGTCGTCGACAACTACGGCGACATCGGCGTGACCTGGCGCCTGGCCCGGCAGTTGGTGGTGGAGCATGGCTGTGACGTGCGCTTGTGGGTCGATGACCTGCGCGCCTTCGAACGCATGTGCCCGGACATTGATGTGCAGGTGGGCCAGCAATGGCAAGAGGGCGTCCAAGTGCGCCACTGGCCGGCCGAATGGCCAGGCGCACACCCGGCGGATGTGGTGATTGCTGCGTTCGCGTGCCAGCTACCGCCCGAGTACATGGACCGCATGGCCGAGTGTGAACGTGCGCCGTTGTGGATGAACCTGGATTACCTCAGCGCTGAAGACTGGGTGGTGGGCTGCCATCGCTTGCCTTCGGTGAAGTACAAGGGCGTGCAGAAGTACTTTTTTTTCCCCGGGTTTCGCCCCGGTACTGGCGGCCTGTTGCGCGAAGCCGGCTTGTTGGAGCGACGCCGGGCGTTTCAGCAGGACGCGGCCGCGCAACAACGGTTCCTGCAAAGCCTGGGCGTTGCTCCGACGGCCGGCGCGCGTTTGATGTCGCTGTTTGCCTATGAGAATGACGGGTTGGCCGGCTGGCTGGACGTATTGGCGGCCGATGGACGGGGGACGCACTTGCTGGTGCCGGAAGGGCGCATTCTGGGGGACGTGCAACGCTGGCTGGGGGTGAACAGCTTGTCGGCGGGAGACATCCAAGTACGTGGTGCGCTGACCGTACAGGTCATTGCATTCGTACGTCAGGAGCAATATGACCGATTGCTATGGTGCTGCGAATTTAACGCCGTACGTGGCGAAGACTCGTTCGTGCGTGCCCAGTGGGCGGGGAGGCCATTGCTGTGGCACATCTACCGCCAGGACGAAGACATCCACCTGGACAAGCTCGATGCCTTCCTGGAACTGTACACAGCCGCACTGTCACCGGCCGCCAAAGCTGCCGTCGTCACGCTCTGGCAAGCCTGGAACGCTGATGGCGATATGGCACAGTCCTGGAAAATGCTGCTGGAACATTGGCCCGAGGTCAGCCAGCACGCGCAGAACTGGTGTCTGGAACAAGGCTTGCAGGCCGATCTTGCGACGGCGCTGGTACAGTTTTATGAAAGTTGGATATGATACGCCACCTTGATTTTTGTCAATCCCATCCAAATTTCGGATATACGCAATGAAAACTGGTAAAGAACTGAAACCCGGTACAGTGATCCGTCTCGAAAACGACCCTTGGCTGGTTCAGAAAGCTGAGTTCACCAAGTCTGGTCGTAACAGCGCAATCATGAAGACCAAGCTGAAGAACCTGCTGACCGGTTACAAGACCGAAATCGTCTACAGCGCCGATGACAAACTGGACGACGTGATCCTCGACCGCAAAGAAGCGACCCTGTCCTTCATCAGCGGCGACACCTACACGTTCATGGACACCACTGACTACACCATGTACGAGCTGAACGCTGAAGATATCGAAGCCGTTCTGCCGTTCATTGAAGAAGGCATGGAAGACGTCTGCGAAGCTATCTTCTTCGAAGAGCGCCTGGTTTCCGTAGAGCTGCCGACGACCATCGTGCGTAAGGTTGCTTACACCGAAGGCTCCGCTCGCGGCGACACTTCCGGCAAGGTGATGAAGCCTGCCAAACTGAGCAACGGTACCGAACTGCAAGTGGCCGATTTCATCGAAATCGACGACCTGATCGAGATCGACACCCGTGAAGGTGGTTCGTACAAAGGCCGCGCCAAGAAGTAATTCTGGCCCCGGCGATACGAAAAAAGCCCGACCTTGAGTCGGGCTTTTTCATGGGCGTCTGTTTTTCAGACCGTTACATGCAAGCGCACCTCAACGTTGCCACGGGTGGCGTTGGAGTACGGGCACACTTGGTGCGCAGCGTCGACCAGGCTTTGCGCCTCATCTTGGGCCAGGCCCGGCAGGCTGATATGCAGGTCGATATCCAGGCCGAAGCCGCCCGGGATCTGGCCGATGCCCACGTGGGCGGTGATCGAGGCGTCATCCGGGATTTTGCGTTTGGTCTGGCTGGCCACGAACTTCAGTGCGCCGATAAAGCAAGCGGAGTAGCCGGCAGCAAACAATTGCTCTGGGTTAGTGGCCTGGCCACCGGCGCCGCCCAACTCCTTTGGAGTCGACAGTTTGACGTCGAGAATATTGTCGCTGGAAACGGCGCGACCATCACGGCCGCCAGTGGCGGTGGCTACTGCGGTATAGAGCGTTTGCATGGGGCGTTCCTCTGTGTGGTTAGCGCTAAACATTTGTGCGCTAAGTAGTTAGTGAGGTGAATGTATAGCGCTAATGTTTAGTGCGCAAGTTAATTTTTCAGCGTTGAAGAATTTAAGGGTGTCGCAGAACAAAAAGTGGGAGCTGGCTTGCCTGCGATGACGGTGTATCAGTCACTGCATGGTTGACTGATGAATCGCAATCGCAGGCAAGCCAGCTCCCACTTTTGAGTATGTTTAGTGCTGGGGCCTAGCGTGTCAGATGCTGGTTTGCAGATTGGCACGCAACGCGATCAGGTCGCCTTGCAGCTTGCGCAATTGCTCCAGCGCCATCCCGCTGGCGCCCAGGATGCATTGCGGAACATCCTTGGCCTTCTCCTGCAAGGCGCGCCCGGCGTCGGTCAGTTTCACCACCACCACCCGCTCGTCTTCGCGGCTGCGCGTGCGGCTGAGCAGGCCCTCGGCTTCCAGGCGCTTGAGCAGTGGCGTCATGGAGCCTGGGTCCGTCAGCAGGCGGCTGCTGATTTCACTGACGGTCAACTCATCCTCTTCCCACAGCACCATCATGGCCAGGTACTGCGGGTAGGTCAGGCCGATGGCCTGGAGCAGGGGCTTATAGACCTTGGTCATTAGCAGTGAGGTGGAGTGCAGGGCGAAGCACAGCTGGTTGTCCAGCAACAGCGATTCGCAAGGATCAGGGTTTTTGCTCATGGTGGCGTCTCGAAAAAGCATGTCTGGGCTGGAATCTAGCGGGCAAATCTTTAATGCGCCAGGTAATTCTTGCCGTAGGCGTCAGACCAAGCCACTTTGCAATGCCAGATCCCAGGGCGGCACCGGGCTGAAACGGGATTTGAGGTATTCAAGCAACAATCGGCTGCGTGCATTGGGCTGTTGCTCCAGGCGCAGCGCATAAATGCCGGCGGTTTCTGGGCTGGGCAAACCGTCTTCACAAAACAGCGGCAACAGTTCGCCGCGCACCAGGTATTCACTGGCCAACCAGGTCGGCAAGTGAGCGATGCCCAGCCCGGCCAGTGCGCCCGAGAGCAGGGCTTCGGCGTTGTTGGCACTCATGCGGATGCGTCGCGGGCGATAGGTTGTGCGGCGCCCGTCCAGTTCGAAGCGCCAGGCGAACATTGGCGCCAGCCCGTCCCAGTCCAGGCCGTCATGTTCGCTCAGCTCTCGAGGATGGGCCGGCGTGCCACGGCTTTTCAGGTACGCGGGGCTGGCACAGGCGATACGCACGATACTCGCCAGCGGCGTAGCGACCAGTCGGGTGTCGACAATATGCCCTGCGCGCAGAACCAGGTCGACCTTGCCCAGATGCGCGCCCTGCATATCGACAAAGCTGTCGATCAAGTGCAGGTGCACGTCCAGGCCTGGATACAGGCTCAAAAAGTCCGCAATGACCGGCGCCAGGTGCCGGCGGCCGAATGCTGCGGGCGCATCGACCCGGATCAACCCCTCCGGCGCATGGCTCAGCGAGACCGCCTCTGCCCGTGCCAGCTGCAACTCGCTGACAATTCGTCGCGCTCGCTCGGCAAAGGCCAGGCCTGCGGAGGTGGGCACCACCGCATGGGTGCTGCGTTGGAACAGGCGGCTACCCACGGAGCTTTCCAGGCTGTCGATGCGCCGGGCCACGGCTGAAGGTGTCAGCGGATGGAGGCGCGCGGCGGCGGAAAAACTGCCGGCTTCCATTACGTCGAGAAACAGGCTCAGCTGGTCGGTCAGGGTGTTGGGGTTCATAGCTCAACGCTTATGCGAGATTGGCACAGCCATTGTGCGTTGCTGTGCGTTTCCGCGCCAGGGCCGACTGCGTAGCATGCCAAGCATGAAATTGCGGAGTACCGAGCGGTGTGGGATTTAGTGATGTACCTGGCATTGGGTGCGGCGTTGGGCACTGTAGGTGGGCTGTTTGGCATTGGTGGTGGGCTGATTGCCATCCCGGTGCTGGGCGTGTTGTTCGGCCTGGATCAGCAGATTGCCCAAGGTACCGCCTTGGTGATGGTCGTGCCGAATGTGATGCTCGCGCTGTGGCGCTATCATCAGCGTAACCGCATCGAGTTGCGTCACGCTTTACCCCTGGGTGTGACCGGCTTTTGCTTTGCCTGGCTGGGATCGATCTGGGCGGTGGGCCTGGATGCGGGTGCCATGCGCATCGGTTTTATTGCGTTCTTGGTGGCGTTGTCTGCCTACAACCTGCTGCGCATGTTCACTCGCAATGCGCCGCCCACCGCACAAATGCGTTATTCCTGGCCCTGGCTTGGCGTCTTGGGCGCGGCATCCGGTTCCATGGGCGGGCTGTTCGGGGTCGGCGGCGCGGTGGTCGCCACGCCGGTACTCACCAGTGTCTTCGGCACTACTCAAGTGGTCGCCCAAGGCTTGTCGTTGGCCTTGGCGTTGCCCAGCACCGGTGTGACCCTGGTCACCTATGCCTGGCACCACGAGGTGGACTGGATGATCGGCCTGCCACTGGCGGTGGGGGGCCTGCTGAGTATCAGTTGGGGCGTGAAAGTGGCGCATGCCTTGCCGGAACGTCTGTTGCGCGGCCTCTTCTGTGGCTTCTTGGTGGTGTGCGCGGTGATGCTGACCTTTAAAGTTTGAAGCCTTCGACGATGTAGTCCGCCAGGCATTCGGTGATCGGCGAGGTCATCTGCGGGTTACGCAGCAAGCGCAGGTTCATCGACGGTAAAGGCGGGAAGCCTTCGTCGCTGCCGAGCACTCGCAGGTCGTCGGTGACCAGGCTTTCCATGCTGACCATCGCCGCCAGGCCTGCACTGACCACTGCCAGGATCGCTGCTCCGTTAGAGCTGTGATAGGCCAGGCGATAATCTCGCCCGGCCGCCTCCAGTGCGGCCCGTGCCCAATGGGTGTACAGGCACTCGTCGCCGGACACCGCCAGGGGCAGGGCATCGTGCTCCTCCACACAAAAGCACGGTGATGCTGCCCACACCATGCGTTCGGTACGCAATAACTCACCCAGATCGTTGCCGGGCTCGCGGCTGATTACGGTCAACGCCAGGTCCCGCCGTTGCATCAATACGGTCGATGCTTCGCAGTGCATTTCGATCTGGATCAGTGGGTAGGCTTTGGAAAATTGCTTGAGGATGCCTGGCAGAAAGCGCATCACGTAGTCATCCGGCGTGCCGATACGCACCAACCCCACCATATGCGGCTCGCGCAGGGTATTGAACACTTCGCTGTGCAATTTCAGGATGCGCCGCGCATAACCCAACAGCACCTGGCCTTCGGGCGTGAGCCGTACCTGGCGGCCATCGCGCTCGAACAGTTTGCGCTGCAACACGTCTTCTTCCAGGCGCTTCATCTGCATGCTCACCGCCGATTGAGTGCGGTTGACCTGCTCGCCGGCGCGGGTGAAACCGCCCTGGTCGGCAATGGCGACGAAGGTGCGCAGCACATCAGTGTCGATGCTGGGATAGGCGGACAATTGATCAATCTCCGAGATGTAATGCATAAGAAACATTCGTTGGATTGATCATAATGCCCGGCACACACTGTCGTCATCCCCACTGGAGGGCGAGAAGATGAAAGGTCAAAAAGGTTTCATATCGACGGATAAATGGCCGTTTGCCGGGCTGTTTCACACATTCGCGCGTTGGCAGCTGTTGCATCAGGAGCGCCAGATGCTGGCGACCCTGAGCGATGACGCCCTCAAGGACATCGGGCTCAATCGCGCCGACGTCGCGCAGGAAAGCCATCGGCATTTCTGGGAAGACCCGCTGCGAAAATAAGCGCGGATGCAGTAGGGTAGGGGGCGAGCTTCTATGGAGATTGCCATGCCCGCCGACCTGTGTTTTTCACTCAAGCAAGCTCGACGCATGGCGCTGGCTGCCCAGGGATTTTCCGGGCGCCAGGCGCCTGCACAGATAAAGGCTGCGCACCTCAACCGCTTGATCGAACGCCTGGGCGTTTTACAGATCGACTCGGTCAATGCGCTGGTGCGTTCCCACTATCTGCCGGTGTTTTCCCGCCTTGGTTCTTATTCCCCATCGATTCTTGAACAGGCGGCCTGGAGCCAGGGGCGGCGGCGTTCTCTGTTTGAATACTGGGGGCATGAGGCGTCACTGCTGCCCTTGGCGCTGTACCCGTTGATGGGTTGGCGCATGGAGCGCGCCCGGCAAGGGCGGGGGATTTATGCGCAAATGGCACGTTTTGGCCGTGAACAGCAGGCGACGATCCAACGCGTGTTGCGCACCGTCGAACAGCAGGGCGCCTTGGGGGCGGGTAGCTTGTCGACCCGCGAGGAGCGTGCCGGGCCCTGGTGGGATTGGAGTGATGAAAAGCACGCGCTGGAATGGCTGTTCGCCGCTGGCCTGGTCACGGTTGCCGGTCGTCGAGGGTTTGAGCGGCTTTATGATCTGCCCGAGCGTGTTATTCCCGCAGAGGTGCTCAGGGTCTCCATGAGTGAAGGTGAAGCGCAGCGTGGCTTGCTGTTGCACAGTGCGACTGCATTGGGTGTCGCCACCGAAAAAGACCTGCGCGATTATTTCCGCCTCGACCCCGCCGACAGCCGCAACCGCTTGGCCGAGCTGGTTGAGGATGGGCAACTGCTGGCGTGCCGGGTGCGGGGCTGGAAACAACCAGCGTACTGCCCGTCGGCGCCGAAACTGCCTCGCACAGTGCCGGCCAGTGCATTGTTGTCGCCGTTCGATTCGCTGATATGGGAGCGCAGCCGCACCGAGCGCCTGTTCGACTTTCGCTATCGGCTGGAGATCTACACCCCGCAAGAAAAGCGCGTGTATGGCTACTACGTGTTGCCGTTTCTCCACAACGAACGCATTGCCGCGCGCGTCGACCTGCGAGCCGAGCGTGCTCATGGGCGCCTGGCCGTGCATGCCGTGCATGAGGAAGAGCCGGGGCTGGATGAGGAAGGCATGCTGGCGCTGGCGCTGAACCTGCGCAAAATGGCCGACTGGCTAGGGCTGGAACAGGTCCAGCTCAATTGCCAGCGGCCCAGTGCTGCTCGGTTAAGGGCAGCGATGCCGAACCGGGATACCAACCTTTAAACCTCTATCGCGGGCAAGCCCGGCTCCCACAGAGAAACGCGTTCAAATGTGGGAGCCGGGCTTGCCCGCGATGGCGTCATCCCCGTCGCTAAAACGTCAGCGCTTTACCTGTTTCAAGGTCTCTGCAATCAGAAACGCCAACTCCAGCGATTGATCGGCATTCATCCGTGGGTCGCAATGGGTGTGATAACGGTCCGACAGGCCATCTTCGGTGATCGGCCGTGCGCCGCCGATGCATTCGGTGACGTTCTGCCCGGTCATCTCGATATGGATCCCGCCAGCATAGGTGCCTTCTGCCTGGTGCACTTGGAAGAAATCCTTCACTTCGCCAAGGATCTGCGCAAAGTCGCGGGTCTTGTAGCCGCTGCTGGCCTTGATGGTATTGCCGTGCATCGGGTCGCAGCTCCACAGCACTTGCTTGCCCTCGCGCTGCACGGCGCGGATCAGGTTGGGCAAATGGTCGCCGACCTTGCCTGCCCCCATACGGGCGATGAGGTTGAGGCGGCCAGGGTCGTTATCCGGGTTGAGGATGTCGATCAGGCGGGTCAGGTCGTCCGGGTTCATGCTAGGTCCGACTTTCACGCCGATCGGGTTGTTCACTCCGCGCAGGAACTCGACATGGGCGCCGTCCAACTGACGGGTGCGGTCGCCGATCCACAACATATGCGCCGAGCAGTCGTAGTAGTCGTTGGTCAGGCTATCGCGGCGCACGAAGGCCTGTTCATAGTTGAGCAGCAATGCTTCGTGGGCGGTGAAGAAGCTGGTTTCGCGCAATTGCGGCGAGCTGTCCATGCCACAAGCGCGCATGAAGGCCAGGGTTTCGTCGATGCGGTCGGCCAGTTGGCTGTACTTCTCGGCGAGCGCGGAGTTGGCGATGAAATCCAGGTTCCACTTGTGCACCTGGTGCAGGTCAGCGAAACCGCCCTGGGCAAAGGCGCGCAGCAGGTTGAGGGTGGCGGTGGACTGGTGGTAGGACTGCAACAGGCGGTCCGGATCTGGCACGCGGCTTTTTTCGTCGAAGCCGATGCCGTTGACGATATCGCCCCGGTAGGCGGGGAGGGTGATGCCGTCGATGGTTTCATCGTTGGCCGAGCGTGGCTTGGCGAACTGGCCGGCCATGCGCCCGACTTTCACCACCGGGCAACCGGCAGCGAAGGTCATGACAATGGCCATCTGCAGCAGCACCTTGAAGGTGTCGCGAATCTTCGCGGCGGAAAACTCGGCAAAGCTCTCGGCGCAATCACCGCCTTGCAGCAGGAACGCACGACCTTGGGTCACTTCGGCAAACTGACGGCGCAATTCGCGGGCTTCCCCGGCAAACACCAGGGGCGGGTAGCTCGCCAGGCTCTGCTCCACTTGCAGCAAGTGTGCAGCGTCCGGGTATTGGGGTTGCTGCTGGATCGGCAGGGCTCGCCAGCTATCGGGGCTCCAGGGTTGGCTCATCATGAACTCGTTTGCGGGTGGATGTTCGGGCGTCAATGTTAGCAGCAATTAGTGCGTGACCTGTTGCTGCCGCTTGGCCGACAATCGCGCCTTTGCCGTGCAGCAGACCCTTTTAGGAGTAGTGATGAGCGAGGAGCGTGTCGAGCACCTGCTGGCCGAAGTCCATGATGAATTCGGCATGATCCGTGTGCTTGAAGTGGCTGATTACCGCTTTCTCGAATTTGGCGACGCCATCGAGCAAAGCTGTGTGTTCACTGCTGACCCGAGCTGGCTGGAGTACGACTACACCCGCGCCATGCTGATCGGCGCGTTGTGCCATGAACAGCCGGAGAGTGCATTGTTTCTCGGCCTGGGCGCGGGCACATTGACCCAGGCGTGCCTCAAGTTCCTGGCGCTGGAAGATGTCGAAGCCATTGAGCTGCGCCCTGATGTGCCGCGGCTGGCCATCGAATATCTGGGGCTGGATGACGACCCGCGCTTGTACATCCGCATTGGCGACGCGTTGCAATTGCTCGACAGTGCCGAATCGGCCGATCTGATTTTCGTCGACCTCTACACCGATGTCGGCCCGGGCGTGGGGCATCTGGCCTGGACCTTCCTGGAAAACTGTCAGAAGAAACTCAACCCCGGCGGCTGGCTGGTGATCAACCAATGGGCCACCGATGATGGCAAGCCGTTGGGGGCGGCGTTGTTGCGTGGGTTGTACCACCGGCATTACTGGGAGCTGCCGGTGAAGGAGGGCAATGTGATTCTGTTGGTGCCTTCGGAGCTGGATCAGGTGCTGGACCTGGAGGCGCTGTCAGCCCGCGCCGAAGCTTTGGCGCCGCGCTTGGGGTACTCGTTGCAGCCGTTGATCAAGGCGATTCGGCCGGCAACTTAGTTGCCAGTTCGGACGCTTTCGCGGGCAGGCCCGCTCCCACAGGGGATTGCATTTCAACAGAGCATGCAATTCAACTGTGGGAGCGGGCTTGCCCGCGAAGAGGCCCTCACTGCCGACCGCTAATTCAGTTCGTTCAAATCCCCTTGAACACCCCCGGCCGCTTCTCGACCATCGCCCGAACACCCTCCTTGGCATCTTCACTGTTGAGCAGTTTATCCACCATGGGCGGCAGCGCGGCGGCTGCCACAGCCTCACCCTCCATACGCGCCAGCCGTGCCGACATCAACGTGGCCTGTACACCCAGCGGTGCTTGGCGCGCAATGCGGTTGGCCAACTCGATGGCGCGGGGCAACAGGTCTTCACTGGCCATCACTTCCTGCACCAACCCCAGGCGCAGGGCTTCATGGGCGTCGAACTCGTCGCCGGTGAGCAGCCAGCGCATTGCATTGCCCCAGCCGGCAATCTGATGAAAGCGCAATGTCGCGCCGCCAAACGGGAAGATCCCGCGTTGCACCTCCATCTGGGCAAAGCGGGTATTGCTGGCGCAGAGGTTGATATCCGCCGCCAGCATCAATTCGATACCGATCGTCAGGCAATAACCCTGGGCGGCGACGATCACCGGCTTGCTCACGCGCGGGCCTGCAAATACCCCCCACGGGTCGCACCCTCCCAGCGGCGGTTGCCAGCCACCCGCCATCACGCTGCTGACATTGGCCAGGTCCAGCCCGGCCGTGAAGTGGTCGCCATGGGCAAACACCACGGCCACCCGTGCGTCATCGTTTCGATCAAATTCGCCATAGGCCAGGCTCAGCGCATTGAGCAAATCCAGGTCGAAGGCGTTGCGCTTGGCCACACGGTCCAGGCCCAGCAATAGAACATGACCCTCAAGTGCGCGGCTGACACGGCTACTGCTGGCTTGATTCATGGGGTGTGCCCTCGGGGCGCGGGTAAGGTTTCAGACCAAAGGGTCTCAGCGGGTGGGTGAACCGTTTAAGCTCGATGACCAACAGGGCCGGGCCTTTGAAAAATAGACCCTGGCGCACGGATCTGCAAAGCGCGTGACGCAGTGCGGTTTATCGGTGCCTGGCGATAAAAAAAGCTCCCTTTTTCAGCTATTTCCGGTATAGTGCGCGCCGGCCTTTAACCGGGCCGCGTTTAGGTAGCGCAATTCCCCGAAGTCAGCTTCGGCTGCACGTCCGCACAGCGGACTCTTCCTTGACGAATCTTTTTCATTCATTCGTTTTCGCAAATCCCCGCCGACAAAGCAGCCAGGGCGACTCTTGAGTCTCAACACGGCATGCGCAGCTTTGGAGCATGGGTCTTTGCGGATGCACTTAGAGGCAGACCCATGACCCAGGAAACCGGCGGCTTCGCCGCTTTTAATCTTAACCCGAATATTCTTGCAGCCGTCGCAGCGACCGGCTACGAAGAACCTTCGGCGATTCAGCAGCAATCGATCCCGATCATCATGGCCGGTAAGGACATGATTGGCCAGGCGCAAACCGGTACCGGCAAAACTGCCGCGTTCGCTTTGCCAATCCTGCACTGCATCGATCCTGCCAAGCGCGAGCCGCAAGCCCTGATCCTGGCGCCAACCCGTGAGTTGGCGCTGCAAGTAGCAACCGCCTTTGAAACCTACGCCAAGCAAATGCCAGGTGTAACTGTTGTGGCCGTTTACGGCGGCGCGCCTATGGGCCCACAACTCAAGGCAATCCGTAATGGCGCACAGATCGTTGTCGCCACTCCGGGCCGTCTGTGCGACCACCTGCGTCGTGACGAAAAAGTCCTGTCGACCGTGAACCACCTGGTTCTGGACGAAGCTGACGAAATGTTGAAGCTGGGCTTCATGGATGACCTGGAAGTCATCTTCAAGGCACTGCCGGCGACCCGTCAGACCGTGTTGTTCTCGGCGACCCTGCCGCAGTCCATCCGTGCCATTGCCGAACGCCACCTGCGCGATCCGGAGCACGTGAAGATCCAGACCAAGACCCAGACCGTTACCGCGATCGAACAGGCTCACCTGTTGGTTCACGCTGACCAGAAGACCTCGGCTGTATTGAGCCTGCTGGAAGTCGAAGACTTCGACGCCCTGATCATGTTCGTGCGCACCAAGCAAGCGACCCTGGACCTGGCCAGCGCCCTGGAAGCCAAAGGCTACAAAGCCGCTGCGCTGAACGGTGACATTGCCCAGAACCAGCGTGAGCGCGTGATCGACTCCCTCAAGGATGGCCGTCTGGACATCGTTGTCGCGACCGACGTTGCCGCCCGTGGCCTCGACGTTCCACGTATCACCCACGTGTTCAACGTTGACATGCCTTACGATCCAGAGTCCTACGTTCACCGTATCGGCCGTACCGGCCGTGCCGGTCGCGAAGGCCGTGCATTGCTGCTGGTGACTCCACGTGAGCGCCGCATGCTGCAAGTGATCGAGCGTGTTACCGGCCAGAAAGTTGCCGAAGTCCGCCTGCCGGATGCCCAGGCCGTTCTCGATGCGCGCATCAAGAAACTGACCAACAGCCTGGCGCCACTGGTGGCAGACGCTGAATCGACCCACGGCGACCTACTGGACCGCCTGACTGCCGATATCGGTTGCACCCCGCGTGCCCTGGCTGCAGCTCTGCTGCGCAAAGCTACCAATGGTCAGGCCCTGACCCTGGCAGCCATCGAAAAAGAACGTCCACTGGTTCCGAACAGCGCGCCACGCGGTGATCGTCCAGAGCGTTCCGGCGACCGTCCAGACCGTGGTGATCGCGAGCGTCGCGCTCCAGTGCCTTTGGCTGAAGGCCGTGCTCGTTGCCGTACCGCGCTGGGTGCGCGTGATGGTATCGCGGCCAAGAACCTGCTGGGTGCTATCCTCAACGAGGGTGGCCTGGCACGTGAAGCCATCGGTCGCATCCAGGTGCGTGACAGCTTCTCCCTGGTGGAGCTGCCGGAAGACGGCCTGGAAAAACTGCTGGCCAAGCTCAAAGACACTCGCGTTGCCGGTAAGCAGCTCAAGCTGCGTCGCTACCGCGAAGATTGATCTGCCCTTGGGCTGATTGATCGCACATAAAAAATCCCCGACTGGTTCGGGGATTTTTTTTTGCCTCATGTTTTAGTCTCCGAGGCGATCAACTGTGGGAGCTGGCTTGCCTGCGATAACGGTGAGTCAGCAAGCCAGTGTGTGACTGATACACCGTTATCGCAGGCAAGCCAGCTCCCACAGATGTGGCGGTGTCAGCCAAAACGATAGATATCCATGCCAAGGGCGCCCAGAGTGAAGCCCTGATGCGCCACACTGAAATCACCCCCGGCACCCCGCGCAAAGTACAGCGGCAGCAAATGCTCATCGCTGGGATGGTTGCGCACGGCATGTGGCGCCTGGCGCCGATAGTCATGCAAGGCGGCGTCGTCATTGGTCGCCAGTTTGTCGACCACCCAGTCGCGAAACTCCCGCGCCCACGGGGTGATCGTTTCCGGCCCGGCGCGCCAATCCAGTTCGCCCAGGTTATGAGTGATGCTGCCGGAGCCGATCAACAGCACGCCCTGTTCGCGCAGGCTGGCGAGCGCATGCCCGACCCGGGTTTGCAGGGCGGGGCCCAGGCGGCTGGGCAAGGAAACTTGCACCACTGGAAGGTCTGCTGCCGGATACATCAGCGACAGCGGGACCCAGGTGCCGTGGTCGAACGGACGTTGCTCGTCAATACGTGCAGCCAGACCGTCGGCGTGCAGCAGCTCGACGATCTCACTGGCCAGCTGTGGGTCACCCGGCGCGGGGTATTGCACCGCAAACAACTCGCGCGCAAAGCCGCCAAAGTCGTGCCAGGTTTCCGGTGCAGTACCGCCGCTGACCAGCAGTTCCGGGCTTTCCCAATGCGCCGACACCACCACAATGGCTTTGGGGCGGGGTAGCTCGGCAGCCAGGCGCTGTAGCGCGGGGCCACTGGCGCCGGGTTGCAAGGCCAGCATGGGCGAGCCGTGGGAGATAAACAGGCTGGGGAGCATGAGCGGGTCCTGAGGGTTAAGATAACGCCATCTTCAATCAGATCATTGATCTAAATCTAATATAAGTTTTAGCGCCTTTTGATCGAATTTTCGGAGTGATTCATGCAGCCTGAATTTTGGCAGGACCGCTGGGCGAGCAATCAGATCGGTTTCCATCAGCGCGAGGTCAATCCCTACTTGCAACGGCACTGGCCCGTGTTGGGGTTGCCCGAGGGGGCAAAGGTGCTGGTGCCGTTGTGTGGCAAAAGCCTGGACTTGGTATGGCTCGAGAGCCAGGGGTACCCGGTAATGGGCGTGGAGCTGTCGGAGCAGGCGGTTGAGGCGTTCTTCAGCGAGCAGGGGCTGGTGCCGCACGTCAGTCATAAGGGCGTCTTCAAGGTCTACCAGGCGGGCCAGATCGAACTGTGGTGTGGCGATTTCTTCAGCCTGGATGCGCAGGCGCTGGTCGGTTGCCGCGGCGTATATGATCGCGCCGCGTTGATTGCATTGCCTCCGCTGATGCGTGCGCAATACGCCGAGCACCTGAATGCCTTGCTGCCGTCAGGCTGCCAGGGGTTGCTGGTTACCCTCGATTACGACCAGGCGCAGAAAGCCGGCCCACCCTTTGCTGTCTCGGACGAGGAAGTGCAGGTGCTGCTAGCACCGCATTGGGCGTTGGAGCGGCTGGAGGAGCGAGACATCCTGGGGGAGAGCTGGAAGTTCGTGCAGGACGGAGTGACTCGCCTTGAAGAGCGTGCTTATCGGCTGACCAGGCTCTAAAAGGCCTTTTCCTTTTGTAGGCGCGAGCGGGGAAATCAGCAGGCACAAAAAAGGGGCGATTAGATCGCCCCTTGTCGAGTCATCCGGCTATCAGCCGCGGCGACGCAATGCGTCAATCCGCTCTTCCAGCGGCGGGTGGCTCATGAACAGGCGAGCCAGGCCCTGCTTGATGCCGCCGTTGATGCCGAAGGCGGTCAGGCTGTCGGGCATATGCACCGGCAGGCCCTGTTCAGAGCGCAAGCGTTGCAGCGCGCCGATCATTGCGCTGGTGCCCGCCAGGCGTGCGCCGGCTTCGTCGGCGCGGAACTCGCGTTTGCGCGAGAACCACATCACGATGGCGCTGGCCAGGAAGCCCAGGACCAACTCGGCGAAAATGGTCGCCACGAAGTAGGCAATGCCGCGGCCTTCTTCGTTCTTGAAGATGACCTTGTCGACGAAGTTGCCGATGATCCGCGCGAAGAACATCACGAAGGTGTTCACCACGCCCTGTACCAGCGCCAGGGTGACCATGTCGCCGTTGGCCACGTGACCGATCTCGTGGGCCAGCACCGCCTTGACTTCATCGGGCGAAAACCGCTCCAGCAGGCCCTGGCTCACGGCCACCAGCGCGTCGTTCTTGTTCCAGCCGGTCGCAAAGGCGTTGGCCTCATAAGCCGGAAAGATCCCCACTTCGGGCATTTTGATGCCGGCTTCTTGAGACAACTGTTCCACGGTTTGCATCAGCCATTGTTCATGGCGAGTGCGGGGTTGAGTGATGATCTGGGTGCTGGTGCTCATCTTCGCCATCCACTTGGAGATGAACAGCGAAAACAGCGAACCGGCAAAACCAAAGACCGCACAGAAAATCAGCAGCTGATTGAGGTTCAGATCAACCCCATTGGCCGCCATGAACCCGTTGAAGCCAAAAAGGCTCAGGGTGACGCTGGCAATCAGTACGACCGCCAGGTTAGTGGCCAAGAACAGCAGGATGCGCATCATGGTTGTAGAATTCTCCTCATGCTTAATATGTCGCTCACTGCGGGGTATATAAGGTGCGGCATGGGGTGATTCAACCGGGGGACTATTTCAAACTGTGTCCTACGCCTCGGGCGTAGGGCCTTGAAGGGATTTTCCGACCTGTATCGTCAGCCCTTATCAACCCGATACTACCTCGCCGCCCCGTGATTATAAGGGGTACGTCCTCGGCAGGGGCCAAATGAAGTACAACCGCAAGTAAGTGACGCAGAAGTGTTGCCAGATAATCGCTGTACGACCCCAAGTGAGTCGTACAGCGTCAATGGCCTTACTGGCGATAGGACTTCAGGAAGTTGCCGATGCGACCAATGGCCATTTCCAGGTCATCCACGCGTGGCAAGGTCACTACGCGGAAGTGATCCGGCCATGGCCAGTTGAAGGCGGTACCTTGCACGACCAGCAGTTTTTCCGACAGCAGCAGGTCGAGCACGAACTTCTCATCGTTGAGGATCGGGCAGACTTTCGGGTCGATCCGCGGGAACGCATAGAGCGCACCCATGGGCTTCACACAGCTCACGCCGGGGATAGCGTTAAGCAACTCCCAGGTGCGGTTACGCTGCTCCAGCAGGCGGCCTTGAGGCAAGACCAGGTCATTGATGCTCTGGTAGCCGCCGAGGGCGGTCTGGATCGCGTGCTGGCTCGGTACGTTGGCGCACAGGCGCATGTTGGCCAGCATGTCGATGCCTTCTATATAGCTTTGCGCATTGTGCTTGGGCCCGGAGATGGCGATCCAGCCGGAGCGGAAACCCGCCACGCGGTAGGACTTGGACAGGCCATTGAAGGTCAGGCACAGCAGGTCCGGGGCCAGGGAGGCGGTGCAGATATGCACGGCGTCATCATAGAGGATCTTGTCGTAGATCTCGTCGGAGAACACCACCAGGTTGTGCTGACGCGCCAGTTCCAGCATGCCCAGCAATACTTCCCTGGAGTACACGGCGCCGGTGGGGTTGTTCGGGTTGATGATCACCAGAGCCTTGGTGTTGGGAGTGATCTTGGCCTTGATGTCGGCCAGGTCCGGGAACCAGTCGGCGCCCTCATCACACAGGTAATGCACCGGGTGGCCGCCCGCCAAGGTCACGGCGGCGGTCCACAGCGGGTAATCCGGGGCTGGCACCAGGACTTCATCGCCGTTGTTGAGCAATGCCTGCATGGACATCACGATCAGCTCGGACACGCCGTTGCCCAGGTAGATGTCCTCGATGCCGACACCTTCGACCTGCTTCTGCTGGTAGTACTGCATCACCGCCTTGCGCGCGCTGAACAGGCCTTTGGAGTCGCTGTAGCCCTGGGCGGTCGGCAGGTTGCGGATCACATCCTGGAGGATTTCGTCCGGCGCTTCGAAACCAAACGGCGCCGGGTTGCCAATGTTCAGCTTGAGGATGCGATGGCCTTCCTCTTCCAGGCGTTTGGCGTGCTTGAGCACCGGGCCGCGAATGTCATAGCAGACGTTGGCGAGCTTGTTCGATTTGCTGACCTGCATGGCGATGTGATCCTGAAAATGAACGATCCCGACGGCGTAGGCACTACCGTAGGGTGAAGCCTGCACGGCCCGCACCCATAAATACGTTTGAATGCCGATGGCGCGGGTGCCAGACTGGCGTTTTGAAGAGGCGCAATCATACGTGCCGTCTGATCCATGGAAAAGACACAGATCAGGGTTTTTCAGTTGCCGAGGTGTACCGATGGAAAAGTTGCAGAAAACTGTAGATGAATGGAAGGCGATGCTCGATCCGGAGCAGTACAACGTGTGCCGTCTCAAGGGTACCGAGCGACCGTTCAGCGGCAAGTACAACGCCACCAAGACCGACGGCGTCTACCACTGCATCTGCTGCAACGAGCCGCTGTTCGATTCCAAGGCCAAGTTTGATTCCGGCTGTGGCTGGCCCAGCTTCTATGAGCCGATTGCCGACAGCGCGATGGTCGAGATCCGCGATGTCAGCCACGGCATGATTCGTACCGAAGTCACCTGTGCCAAGTGTGACGCACACCTGGGGCATGTGTTCCCGGATGGTCCGCCGCCGACGGGCCTGCGCTACTGCATCAACTCGGTATGCCTGGAGCTGGTGCCGCGCTAGGCTTGCATGGTCCCTGCAGGAGCGAGCGTGCTCGCGAAAAACGTCAACAATAACGCGGGTTTTTCTGAATGAACGCGGCGCCTGATAGTTTTTCGCGAGCAAGCTCGCTCCTACAAATAAGGCTCTTTTTTCCTGACTGAGGCATTGCCATGAGCGACTCCCTGCTGAGCATCCCTTGCACCACCATAAAGGGTGAACAAAAGACCTTGGCCGATTTTGCCGGCAAGGCCATTTTGGTGGTCAACACCGCCAGCAAATGCGGCTTCACCCCGCAGTACAAGGGCCTTGAGCAGCTTTGGCAGCAATACAAGGACCAGGGCCTGGTGGTGCTCGGCTTTCCCTGCAACCAGTTCGGCAAGCAGGAACCGGGCAACGAAGGCGCGATATCCGAGTTCTGCGAGCTGAATTTCGGCGTCAGTTTTCCGCTGTTCAAGAAAATCGACGTCAATGGCAGCGATGCCCACCCGCTGTTCGTGCAGTTGAAAAAACAGGCCCCGGGACTACTGGGTTCCAAGAACATCAAGTGGAACTTCACCAAGTTCCTCATCGGCCGTGATGGCCAGCAGGTCAAGCGCTTTGCGCCAACCACCAAGCCCCAGGACTTGACCCAGGAGATCGAAGCCCTGCTCAAATGACCTAAGCATTGCGGGTACCCCTCAGAGGCTGATGGTCTTCGGTACCCACAGCTCCAGCAAGGCGTTGAGTTCTTCCCGGCGAAACGGCTTGGCCAGGTAATCGTTCATTCCCGCGGCCCGGCAACGCTCGCGTTCTTCGGCCATCGCGTTGGCGGTCAAGGCCACGATGGGCAAGTCCGGCCACCGCCCGCTGCGACGAATCTGTCGGCTGGCCTCATAGCCATCCATCACGGGCATGTTGCAGTCCATCAACACCATATCGAAGCGCTGATCCTCCAGCAGCTTGAGGGCTTCGCCACCGTGGGCCGCGACGATCACCTCGCACCCGAGCTTGCTGAGCATGCCCTTGGCCACCAGTTGGTTGACCGCGTTGTCCTCCACCAGCAGGATGCGCGCGCGGTGCGCAAGCGGTGCGGCTTCTATCTGCACCGGATCGAGGACCAGTTGCGCGTCGCTGCGCAGGTTGCGTTGCAGGATCTGGTACAGCGCGTTGCGGCTCAACGGGCGGGCTTGTTGCTGCAGCGGCGCCAGGGCCGCGACTTCAGCGCTGGGCAAAAAGTTGCCGTAGGCGGTGACCAGCAGAATCGGCGCGCTGATGCCCGGGCGCAAGCGGAACAGGCATTCAGGGCAGTCGGTGATCAACAGGTCGGGCGCCAGCCCGCTCAGATCATCGTCCTGGGAATAGCAGCGCGGCGTCAGCCCCCAAGAGGGCAGCAGGGTGGTGAGCAGCTCCGTCAGCCCGCCGCCGGCGTTGGTGATGGCGATCACCTCGCCGGTGAGCGGTGCATAGCGTGTGGCAGGCAGATGCGCGGGCAGCGGGAGGTCGGCGCAGAACTGGCTGCCAAAGCCCACCTCCGAGCTGATACTCAAACGACCTTGCATGGCTTCGCACAGGTTATGGGTCAACGCCAGGCCCAATCCCGTTCCACCAAACTGGCGGGTGATGCCAGCGCCGGCCTGGGTGAATGGTTGGAAAATTTTCACTTGGGCTTCCTGAGCGATGCCAATGCCGGTATCGCACACTTCGATGCTGACCCTGCCTGCCGAGGCGCGCAGGCGCACGTCGACGCGGCCAAAGCGGGTGAACTTCAAGGCATTGGAGAGCAAGTTGCTGACGATTTGCCGCACACGGGTTGGGTCGCCGATCACCTGGGCGGGAAATCGCGGGTCGATCAGGCAGGTCAACTCAACACTCGGCGCCGCGTTTTGCGACAGCAGGTTGGCGGTGTCCTCCACCAGGGAGCCCAGGTCGAACGGAATATGCTCCAGCTCCAGTTGCCCAGCGTCGAATTTGGACAGATCGAGGATATCGTTGAGCAACTCCACCAGCACTTTACCTGAGTCATGGGCAATGGACAGTTGCTGGCGCTGTTCGGCAGTCAGCGGGCTGTCCAGTGACAGGGCAATCATGCCCAGCAGCCCATTGAGTGGCGTGCGGATTTCATGGCTCATATTGGCCAGGAATGCCGCCCGCGCCTGGGCCATGCCCAACGCCGTCATTTTCGCTGCTTCCAGCTCATCGTTGGACTGGCTCAAGCGTTGGTTGCTGGCCTTGAGTTCAAGGGTGCGCGCCGAAACGATATTTTCCAGCTGCCCCAGGTACTCCGTGAGGCGGTCTTCGGCGTGGCGCCGTTGCTGGATCTCGGTTTCCATGTTTTCAAATTGCTGGTTAGCGACATTGACCAGCACGCCGATTTCATCGTGTTCATGCCCCGCGGGGCAATCCAGTCGCGCCTGTTTGCGTGTGCTCAGTTCGCGAATAATGCGCACCAGCGGTTGGGTGAGCATCACATAGAACAGGCCCAGCAAAATCCCGGTGAGCAGCAGGCTGCGGGCGAAGCCGTTGAGCAGGGTGATCTCGGCGCGATGCAGGAAACGGCTGCCAAAGGCATAGGTATCGACGTCCAGGCGTAGCACACCCAGGGAGTCGTTGGGCATATGGCTGAGAAACAGCCGGTCTTCAAACTGGCGATTGGCCCCAAACAGAAAATCGCTGACGGGCCGATAGTTGCTTTCTTTGCGCGGGCGGTTGACGTCGGCCAGCACCACGCCATTGTTGTCGATCAACTGCGCGCGGATGATGGCAGGGGAGTGCAGCAGGCCCAGGGTCAGTTCCTGGGCGAGTTCGGCATCGATGTTGTAGGCGATGCGTGACGCCGGGTTATGGCTGATTTCAATCAGTGAGCGTATTTCACGGTTGATGGATGCGTCTTCGCTGGCATAATCAATGCCGATTTGGATCAGGCTGAGCAAGGTTCCCAACACGAAACCGACCAGCACAGTCAATCTGGCTTGTTTATAAGACAAGCGGTGGGCGAACTTGATATCCATCGAGTGTTGAACCACTTAGCGTTTCCCTTCGCCCGGCAAGCATAGCTGAACATCCACAAGCTTTGGCTTGCCCGGCATGAATCGTTTGTTTGATGCAGCCCATGCAGTGTGCCGCAGGGTTGCCAATACGCCATCTTTTGCAAGAACTTGCCAGAGGAATAGCTGTGGATTCTCGATTGAATGCCTTTCTTGAGCGTGCCGATGCGGTGCTGGCTCGCCTGGAACCGTTGTTACCCGCACCGCGCCAAGCGATCGACTGGAACCAATGCCTCGCCGCCCGTTGGCAGCGCGAAGGCCGCAATGGCTTCCTGTTGCCGCTGGAGGTCAGCCTGGACATGCGCTTGTCGGACCTGATAGGTGTCGACAAGCAACGTGAACAACTGGCGCGCAACACCCAACAGTTCCTCGACGGTTTGCCCGCCAACCATGCGCTGTTGTGGGGTTCGCGTGGCACCGGCAAGTCTTCCATGGTCCGTGCCTTGCTCGCCCAGCACGCCAACGCGGGCCTGCGCTTGATCGAGATCGAGCGTGACCACCTGGCGGACCTGCCGCGGGTGGTCGAGCAACTGATCAAGCTACCACAACGCTTTATTTTGTTTTGCGATGACCTGTCGTTCGAGGCCGGCGAAGGTGACTATCGGGTGCTCAAGAGCGTGCTGGATGGCTCCCTGGAGCAGGCGCCGGAAAACGTGCTGCTGTATGCCACGTCCAACCGTCGCCATCTGGTGCCGGAAAACCAGAGCGACAATGACAACTGGAAACGCGTGGATGGCGAGTTGCACCCGAGCGAGGCGGTTGAAGATAAGATTGCCTTGTCGGATCGTTTTGGTTTGTGGTTGTCTTTCTACCCGTTTAGCCAGGAGCATTTCCTGGATGTGGTGGAGCACTGGATCGGTGAGCTGGCCAGCAAGGCCGGCTTGCAGTGGCAGCGCGATGAACAGCTTGATGTCCTCGCGGTACGCTGGGCCACTGGGCGCGGCAACCGCAATGGTCGGTGTGCCTATCAATTCGCCCGTTACTGGGTAGGTCTCAAATTGCTGGAACGTCAACCATGATCGATCTACAACAGGCCGGCAGCGGCCTTGATGGCTATGCCATGCTGTGCGCGCAACTGGAGTCGCTGTTGGCTGATGAACGCGATTTTATTGCCAACAGTGCGCAGTTTTCCGCGTTCCTGTTCAACCAGCTGGATGACTTGAACTGGGCGGGTTTTTACCTTAATCGCAATGAAGAGCTGGTGCTTGGGCCATTTCAGGGGCAAATCGCCTGTGTGCGCATTCCGTTCGGTCGTGGCGTGTGTGGTGCGGCTGCGGCAACGCGGCAAACCCAGCGCGTGGAAGATGTGCACGCATTCCCAGGCCATATTGCCTGCGACAGCGCTTCGAACAGTGAATTGGTGGTGCCCTTGGTCAAGGACGGTCAATTGATTGGCGTCCTTGACCTCGACAGCCCGTCCTTGGCCCGGTTTACCCCCCAGGACCAGGTGGGGATCGAGCGTTTGGCGGCGATTTTCCTGCGATTGACCGACTGCTGAAGCGGCGGGTGTTTATGCCGGTAGCGCAAGGAGCGCGTTTGCTCGTTCCTTGGGCTACCGGCTGTTGCACTTATTGGCCTGGCAGCTCATCCAGCTGAACCTGCAACATCTTTTCCAATTCCAGCATGAGTTGTTCCAGGGCCTTGATGCCGCTTTCGATCACCGCCCACTCCTCATTGCGAGAGCAGGTTTGCTCCAAGGCTTCGCATTGCCCCGCCAATGAGTGGGCTTGCACGATACGGGCCGCGCCTTTGATCTTGTGAGCTTGCTCGATGATTTCTGAGGGGGGCGCGTGTCGATCTAGCAGTTCGATAAGCAGCTGGCGGTCGTGAAGGCTGCTGCTCAGCAGTTCCTCCAGCAAGCGTCGACTCAAGTGGGGATCACCGCCGGTCAGCGCTTCCAGGCATTCGAGGTCCAGCCGTGGGTGCACGGCTTCAGGGACAATGTGTGTCAGTTGGCGCTCCAGCACGGTAAGGCTGATGGGCTTGAACAGGCAGTCATCCATGCCGGCTTGCACGCACCGTTGCCTTTCCTCTGGCTGGGCGTTGGCGGTAAAGCCCAGTACCACGCAGGGCACCAATTGCTCGCGCTGCTCATACTCACGGATTGAGCGACTCAGTTCATAGCCATTCATGATGGGCATATTGCAGTCGGCAATCACTAAGTCGAAATGCTCTTTACGCCAGGCCTGGAACCCCGCCGCACCGTGCTCGGCAGCGGTGAATTTATGGCCCAGGTAGCCCAGCTGCTGGCACATCAGCAGGCGGTTCGCCGGGTGATCGTCGACCACCAGTACATTAAGCATCAGTGCGGTAGCCGGCTTTTGCGGCGTTTGGTCACCTACCGGCTGGACCGCTTGCAAGCGGGGCATGCTCAGGTTGACGTGCACCTGGGTGCCCACCATGGGCACGCTGCTCAGGCTCAGTTGGCCGCCCATCATCGCGCACAGGCTGCGGCAGATCACCAGCCCCAGGCCCGCACCACTACGGGCCAGTTGCCCGGAATTGTCTGCTTGCGCAAAGGGTTCGAACAGGCGCAGTTGGTCCTCCCGACTGATGCCGATGCCGGTGTCTTCCACCACCAGTTTCAGCTCGATCTGCTCCGGTGCCTGGGTAGGCTGCAGTTCAACCTTGATCTTGACCTGCCCCTGTTCGGTGAACTTGATCGCGTTGCTCACAAGGTTCGAGAGCACCTGCTTGAAGCGCAGCGGGTCTATCAGCACCTCGATATCGTTAAGGTCGGGCTTGAACTCCAGCAGCAGGCTGAGGGTTTTTTGCCGTGCAAGACCGTCGAACACGCGCACCACTGATTCAATGACCTCCCGCAGGTTCACGCGCTCCGGCGCCAGGCTGAGGCGGCCCGACTCGATACGCGCGATGTCGAGGATGTCACCGATCAGTTCCAGCAGGTCTCTGGCCGAGTTGTACGCCACTTCGATTGCCGGACGGTCAAGATGCCCTTGATCGGCGCGCTTGAGCGTCAGTTCGAGCATGCCGATCACGGCAATGACAGGAGGCTTTTGTATAAAATGCTAGAATGCACAGTCTACATGGGGTTCAGAGCATTATGCCGGTCAAAAATACACTGCCTAGGGCGTTCTCTGACGTGTTCAGAGACGATGAAACCATCAACGTATACAGCTACATACGTTTTTCATCGAAAGCCCAAAGCTTGGGCTTTGGCGAGATACGACAGCTTGAACAGCTCAACCGCTTTTTCGAGCAATATCCCACTGCTCGGCAGGTCGAAAGGTACGAAGACCTGGGCGTTTCAGCATTCAGAGGCAAAAATCTAAAATCTGGGCAACTCGCTAAATTCGTTGGACGTATCAAATCAAAAGAAATTTTGCCTAATGCTCTGCTTCTTGTTGAGTCATTCGACCGAATTTCAAGGATGGGCGGATACGACGCATTGGAACTTATTATCTCAATCATTCAATCAGATTGTGCAATTTACACACTTTTTGATAATCGACTTTATTCAAAGCGTAAAAAAGACAGTAGTGTTGATATTAGTCTTATTCAAAACATTTTGGAAAGAGCAAATGACGAAAGCAAATCAAAGTCTGAACGTATCTCTGACGCAAAAGCTCGAAATTTAGAAAAAGGCGAAAATGGCGGAATTATTACAAAGCGCTGCCCATTTTGGATTTCGTTTGTTGACGATAAATTCGTTCTGAATGAACACGCAAAAGCGGTTAAACGAATGACAGAGCTTTGCTTTGATTTTGGTTTTCAATCAATTGCGAAAGAACTGAACAAAGAAAATCACCCGAAAAAATACACGGATAGCACAATCGGAAAAGTTCTACACAAGCACGCAATATATGGTTCTTTTCTCGCTATGAAAAACGACGAGAACGGAAATAGAACCATCGTTAATAAAGAAATAAGAAATTATTACCCGGCAATTATCAGCGAGTCAGAATTTCATAGGATTAGCGAAAAACTAAAAGAAAGACAAGACCCTTCGCTTGCAGGAAGAAAAGCGCAAGAGTTTAGAAATATTCTACGGGGATTAGTTTTTTGCAAATGTGGCTCAACGTTCAGATTTCACGCACAAAAAAGTTTATACGTCGATTTAGTTTGTCATTCATCGACGTTGGGGCAATGTAAATATGCATTACCTGGCAAAGGCATAAGGCACAGATATGCACGTATAGAAGAAATCTTTCTTGCCTATCAATCCCTCATTCCATTCCACAAAATTATTGTAAAAAATGAAGACATCAAAGCACTTGAAAAAGAACATCAAGAAATACTAGGACAGATAATCATAAAAGAAAAAGCATTGGCAAATAACTTTTCGATACTTGAAAAGTCTTCTGACAGTGCGCAAAAATATATTACGAATAGAATTAACGAAGTGAGTCAAGAGCTAGACAAGCTCAAAGCAGACGAACACAGACTAAATCTTAAAATCAACTCGCTGCATTTAGCGACAAAATCCGATTTAAAATCTATCGAGATTTTCAGGCTTTTGATAACTGAAAAAGGTCGCATAAGAATAAATAATTTTCTTCACTCGCAAAAGATAAAGCTAATTATTACGCCAGTCCAAAAGAAATATTTTGCGCTTGATATTTACCATGACGACAAGCACATAGATACGATTGACGTTACGCCGGATGGTTACACGGCACATCATAAGCCTCATCTAAAATAGCTCTCTTAAAAACCATTGAGCAGTAAAAAAATCGGGATTAGAAATCCCGTTTTTTTTACGTGCTTACCTATAAAAAATCGAGTTCATAAAAATAAAATTTCGTTAACATAAGAAGTTATGTTTTTATGTGTTACTTTATAAGTAGAGTGTTTAATTCGTGATGATAGAGTACCTGCTATGCAAGTAGTCACAGTTTCAAACTTCGCTACGCTCGTTTGAATCAGTGACTACTTGCGCAGGTCCTGCCGGAAGCAGAAGCAAAAGCAACGTCAAAATCAAACGCATTCACTTATAAAAATTACGCTTCCGCTTGAATTTTTAACGCTCAAAAAAACCAAAAACATAAATCAACAGAGGAGAAAATGAAGAAGATAACAATACTAAAAAGAGATGAAAACTACTCAAATATCGCAGGGCTTTCATCAAGCCTTGAACATTCATTACGCATAAGAACAAAAGATTTTGATAACCTTGTCTATGACGATGAGCTATCAAAAGACAATAAAATTTTCTATAAAAATGAATTCAAAACTGGAAACAACAAGGACGATAATCAAGCAATTTTTGACGAAATTTTGAGCCAGATAAAATCAGAAGTAAATGCAAATACAAAGACAGATTATGAAAAAGTAGAGGCAGAAAAACAGAGAAAATTTAAACATAAGCTGATGAAATTTGTCAGCAAATCAGAAGAAGGTGTTAAAGATTACGTCCTAAATGCGATAGAAGATTTTAAAAAATTTGATAGCGAACAATACAAGTCATTATTAGAATCTAACGGTGCAAAGCGAATAAATGAAAAAGTTAATTGCTTAAAAAGCTATTGCGACTTATCTGAAAAACTACAAGCATCAAAGCTCAAAAAATTAAAATCAGACACGAACGTCGTTAAAGAAGTCATTCTTGTAATCCCCAAAAAAAATGACGTAGATGTTTCTGAAAAGACTAGTGATTTCTTGCTACAAACCGCGGTTGAATACTACAAAGAAAATCATCCAAACAATGAAATCCTAGCGGGATTTAGTCATTCTGATGAATCGACAAATCACTGTCATTTGTTCATAAATATGAAAAACTCAAAGACAAATGAATACGATTTTGTAAAACAAGAACAAGCGTTAGCAGAAAAAAACAAAGCTTTATCAATACGTGAACAGCCAACACCCGAAGATTTTGAACATCCAAATCGAGATCCAAAACGCAAAAATAAGCTTTTGCTTGACGCAAAAAATCGTTGGAGGGGTGAAACATTACAGCGAGTTTTTTACAAAAAATTTAACGACCTATCACAGCAGAGCAATATGCAGCTTGAAGCAGGGCGGCGGCAAAAACTGAGTGCAACACCTGACCTTTCCGGTACGGTGCTGCCCCTATGTCTTATACCGAACTCA
>NZ_MPOR01000106.1:0-400 GCF_001896155.1 Pseudomonas sp. FSL W5-0203 | reverse complement strand
CCGCCGGTCTGATACTCGATCACACGGGTCTCGAAGAAGTTTTTCTCTTTCTTCAAGTCCATGATCTCGCTCATCCACGGGAACGGGTTGGTGGTGCCTGGGTACTCTTCCTTCAAGCCGATCTGCGACAGGCGACGGTTCGCGATGAACTTGAGGTAATCCTCCATCATCGCCGCGTTCATGCCCAGCACCCCACGCGGCATGGTGTCGCGAGCGTATTCGATCTCCAGCTGCGTACCCTGCAGAATCATCTGGGTCGCTTCTTCCTTCATCTCGGCATCCCACAGGTGTGGGTTTTCGATTTTGATCTGGTTGATCACGTCGATACCGAAGTTCAGGTGCATCGACTCATCGCGCAGGATGTACTGGAACTGCTCGGCCACGCCGGTCATTTTGTTGC
>NZ_MPOR01000040.1:0-50669 GCF_001896155.1 Pseudomonas sp. FSL W5-0203 | reverse complement strand
GCAGAAGATCCTGTACCTGTCCGGCGGCAACCAACAGAAAGCCATTCTTGGCCGCTGGCTGTCGATGCCGATGAAGGTCCTGCTGCTGGATGAACCCACCCGCGGTATCGACATCGGCGCCAAGTCGGAGATCTACCAGATCATCCATAACCTGGCGGCCAGCGGCATTGCGGTGATCGTGGTGTCCAGCGACCTGATGGAGGTGATGGGCATCTCTGACCGCATCCTGGTGCTGTGCGAAGGCGCCCTGCGCGGCGAACAACTGCGCGAGCACGCGACTGAATCCAACCTGCTGCAACTGGCCTTGCCACGCGGCCTGGCGAACTGAGAGACGACCATGACCATTCAAAACAACGCGTTGCCCTCGGCACGCAAACCCCTCGATATGCGTGCATTGCTCGATAACTGGGCGATGCTCTTGGCGGCGGTGGGCATCTTCGTACTGTGCGCGCTGCTGATCGATAACTTCCTCTCTCCGCTCAACATGCGCGGCTTGGGCCTGGCGATTTCGACTGTCGGTATTGCCGCATGCACCATGCTGTTCTGCCTGGCCTCGGGGCACTTCGACCTGTCGGTAGGCTCGGTGATCGCCTGCGCCGGGGTAGTTGCGGCGATTGTAATGCGCGATACCGACAGCGTGATGCTGGGCATTGGTGCAGCGCTGCTGATGGGCCTGATGGTGGGGCTGATCAACGGCATCGTGATCGCCAAGCTGCGGGTCAACGCCTTGATCACTACCCTGGCGACCATGCAGATCGTGCGCGGCCTGGCTTACATCTTTGCCGACGGCAAGGCGGTAGGCGTGTCCCAGGAGCAATTTTTCGTGTTCGGCAACGGCCAATTGTTCGGCGTGCCGGTGCCGATCCTGATCACCATTGTCTGCTTCCTGTTCTTCGGCTGGCTGCTCAACTACACCACCTATGGGCGCAACACCATGGCCATCGGCGGTAACCCGGAGGCGGCGCTGCTGGCGGGCGTGAACGTTGACCGCACCAAGATCCTGATCTTCGCCATCCATGGCCTGATCGGCGCCTTGGCCGGGGTGATCCTGGCTTCGCGCATGACCTCTGGCCAACCGATGATCGGCCAGGGTTTCGAGCTCACGGTGATCTCGGCCTGCGTGCTGGGTGGGGTGTCGCTGAGCGGCGGCATCGGCATGATCCGCCATGTGATCGCCGGGGTGTTGATTCTGGCGATCATCGAGAATGCGATGAACCTGAAGAACATCGATACCTTTTACCAGTATGTGATCCGCGGTTCGATCCTGCTGTTGGCCGTGGTCATCGACCGCATGAAACAACGCTGAACCCAGGCGCTGTGAAAAACCAATGTGGGAGCTGGCTTGCCTGCGATAGCGTTGGTTCAGGCAATAATTGAGTAGCCTGTGCCACCGCCATCGCAGGCAAGCCAGCTCCCACAATTTAATCAGCGGTGAACTTGAAAATAGTGTGTTGGGTGTAAGTCTGCCCTGGATTCAAACGCGTTGAGGCAAAGCTCGGCTGGTTAGGCGCATCCGGAAAATGCTGGGTCTCCAAGGTAAACCCACTCCAGTGCTGGTACGTCTTGCCGCCTTTGCCCTTCACCGAACCGTCCAGGAAGTTGCTGGTATAGAACTGCACGCCAGGCTCTGTGGTGTAGAGCTGCAAACGTCGGCCTGATTCAGGATCATGCACCTCGGCGGCCAGTTGCTTGACGTCGCCTTTGGTATCCAGCGCCCAGTTGAAGTCGAAGCCACCTTGCTTGGGCTCGGCGAATTTGAGCTGCGGATGGTCTGCCTTGATGTGCTGGCCGATGGGTGTGGGCTTCAGGAAGTCCATGGGCGTGCCCTTGACCGGCGCCAGTTCGCCGGTGGGAATCAAGGTGGCATTCACCGGTGTGTAGTGGCTGGCGTGCAAGGTGGCGACCTGCTTGAGAATGTCGCCGTTGCCCGCGCCGGCCAGGTTGAAGTAGCTGTGGTTGGTGAGGTTGAGCACCGTCGGTTTGTCGGTGGTGGCGGTGTAGTCGATGTGCAGTTCGTTGTGGTCGTTGAGGCGGTAGGTGACCTCGGTTTTCAAGTTGCCCGGAAAGCCCATTTCCCCATCTTTGGACAGGTAGGTGAGGGTGACGCCCACCGAATCCTTGTCCTTGACCGATTTGGCTTGCCACACCTGCTTGTCGAAGCCCTGGGCGCCGCCATGCAATGAGTTAGGGCCGTCGTTGAGCGGTACCTGGTAGCGTTTGCCGTCGAGTTCGAAGGCGCCGCCGGCCAGTCGATTGCCGAAGCGGCCAATGGTCGCGCCGAAAAACGCGGTACCGCCTTGATAGCCTTGCACGTCATCGAAGCCCAGCACCACGTCGTCGAGCTTGCCGTGTTTGTCTGGCACTTTTAGCGACTGCAGCACGCCGCCGTAGGTGATCACCGTGGCTTGCATGCCATGGCTGTTACGCAACACGTACTGTTCGACGGCGGTGCCATCGTTGGTTTTGCCGAAGGGTTTGTGTTCGCTGCTAAGGCCGGCGGCGTGCGCGCCACCGCTGGCGATCAGCATGGACAGCGCGAGGCCGGACAGCAGGTATCGAGGGTGCTTCATGGTCGAACTTCCTTTTGTTGTTTTGCTGGAATAGTTCTACTAATTTGAGATATTTTGTCGATATGACAGCAGATTTATAGCCTTTAACGCCGTTCTTGCAAAATAAAATAAGACTAATTAAGCGGAGCACTGATTGTTATGACTACCCAGCAAGCGATTTATCCCGACCTCAAGGACAAAACCGTGCTGGTTTCCGGCGGGGCTTCGGGGATTGGCGAGTTCATGGTGCGGGCCTTCGCCGCGCAGGGTGCCAAGGTGGCGTTTGTGGACCGTGCACAGAGCCAGGGTGAACGCTTGGCGGCGCTGCTCAACTCCAAAGGGCACAGTGTCGAGTTCGAGTGCTGCGATATCACCGACGAGATCGGCTACCGTGCGGCGATCGGGCGCTTCGAGCATTCCCTGGGGCCGATCACGGTACTGGTCAACAACGCAGCGAACGATGTGCGCCACAGCCTGGAAGAAATCGACTCGCACATGTTCGACCAGCTGATTGCGGTCAACCTCAAGCACGCCTTTTTTGCCGCCAAGGCGGTGGTGCCCATGATGAAGGAGGCCGGTAGCGGCTCGATCATCAACCTGGGCTCGGTGGGCTGGATGATGGCCTCGGCCGGCTACCCCGTATACGCCGCCAGCAAGGCCGCCGCCCACGGCATGACCCGAGCCCTGGCGCGTGAGCTGGGGCCCAACCGTATTCGCGTCAACACCTTGGTGCCGGGTTGGGTGATGACCGAAAAACAACTGGCCATGTGGGTCGACGACGCCGCCAAGGAGCTTATCGCCCGCAGCCAGTGCCTGCCCGGCAGCGTGATGCCGGAACACATCGCCAACATGGCGCTGTTTTTGGCCTCGGATGCCTCGGCGATGTGCTCGGCGCAGAACTTTATCGTCGACGGCGGTTGGGTATAAAACGCGATGTTCAGAATGATGCACATCGAGTGTGGGAGCGAGCAAGCCCGCTCCCACAGTTAAATTGTGGTGCTTACTCGATGGGGTAACGCTTGAACGCCGGGTGCTGCTCCAGGCGTTCAGCATGGCGCTTGAGGTTGGGGAACGCATCGGCTTTCACCACCGAGGGCACGGTGAACTGGCTGAACGACCAGGCGACCGCTGCGGTAATCGACGCCTGGGTCAGCGCTTCATTGCCTGCCAGCTGCTTGTCCAGCAGCGCATAAGCCGCCAGCAGTTGCCCGGTAACGCGCTCAAGCCACGGCGCATGCAATTTTTCAGCGGGGCGAAGGTTGTGTTCATAGACGATCTGCACGCTTTTCTCGCATGCCGCCAGCGCGAGCCCAAGCAATTGCAGGTCACGGGCACGTGCCGCCGGTTGTTGGGGCAGCAGCTTCTTGTCAGCCGGCGCCAGCGTTTCCAGGTAATCGAGGATCAGGCTCGAATCCATCAGCACCGTCCCATCGTCCAGCACCAGGGTAGGGGCCTTGACTACGGGGTTGATCTGGGCAAATTCAGCGTAAGTGCTGAACACTGACAGCGGTTCATGCACAAAGTCCACCCCGTATAACTCCAGGGAAACAGCCACGCGGCGTACGTAGGGCGAGTCCAGCATTCCGACCAGTTTCATGCAGCCTCCATTGCTTACAGGGTGTTGGGCTCAAGAGATTACGGGCACGGGCCGGGCGTGCGCAACGGCGTTGTGCAGCAGCCGATACGCTTGCACCAATTGATCGAGGCTGAACGCCAGGTTGCGCCCGCTGGGGTTGGGCAGTACCCAGACCGAGGCGTCGCCCAGTGGCTGCGCTTGCAAACCCCAGGCGACCTCGCGCTGGCCGCTCAGCGCGCTATAGCCGGGCTTGCCGAGGAACGCCACGAAACGCGGGGCATGGCGGCGGATCCTGTGTTCGAACGCCGCCGCCGCGTCCTGGAATTCATGCCGCGCCAACTCGCCTGCACTGGCCGTTGGCCGTGCCACCAAGGTGGTCAATCCGCAACCGTAGTGCAGCAAGGTGGCGCCGTCTTGCGGGCGAATTTCATGGGGCGTGAAACCGGCCAGATGCACGGTGCGCCAGAAGCGGTTGCTGCGATTGGCAAAATGCAGGCCGAGGGCTGCCGAGCCCTTGCCAGGGTTGATGCCGCAGAACAGTACGTGCAAGTGGTCGGCGAGGAGGTCGTCGAGTCGCTCGTTCATGCCGGATCTTCCATGCTGATAGGTGTGACGAGTCATCAACCTTTGGTTTAGTCTGGAACGCTTAGTGGATCACAAGCGCCTCTGGAGCATTGATTATGACCGAGTACGTACCTGCCAAAGTCTGGACCTGGGACACCGAAAGCGGCGGCACCTTCGCCAGCATCAACCGGCCCATCGCCGGCGCCACCCACGAAAAGCCGCTGCCGGTGGGCAAGCACCCGCTGCAGTTATACTCCCTGGCCACGCCCAATGGGCAGAAGGTCACGATCCTGCTGGAAGAACTGCTGGCCCTGGGGCACAGCGGCGCCGAATACGATGCTTGGCTGATCAAGATCGGCGACGGCGACCAGTTCGGCAGTGGCTTTGTGGCGGTGAACCCGAACTCGAAGATTCCAGCGCTGATGGACCACAGCGGCGCCACGCCGATTCGCGTGTTCGAATCGGGCGCGATTCTGCAGTACCTGGCCGAGAAGTTCGGTGCGTTCCTGCCCACGGAGCCTGCGGCCCGGGCTGAATGCCTGTCGTGGCTGTTCTGGCAGATGGGCAGCGCGCCTTACCTGGGGGGCGGCTTCGGGCATTTCTATGCCTATGCGCCGAGCAAGATGGAATACCCGATCAACCGCTTCGCCATGGAGACCAAGCGCCAACTGGATGTGCTGGATAAGCGCCTGGCGGTCAGCCAATACATCGCCGGGGATGAATACACCATTGCCGATATCGCGATATGGCCTTGGTACGGTGGGTTGGTCAAAGGCCGCTTGTATGGCGACTCGGCGGAGTTTCTCTCTGTGCATGAATACAAGCACGTGCTGCGCTGGGCCGACGCAATTGACGCCCGGCCGGCGGTGCAGCGCGGGCGGCGGGTGAACCGGGTGTCGGGTGAGGAGCAGTTGCCAGAACGGCATGATGCAAGTGACCTGGATTGATTCAGATCCAGTGTGGGAGGGGGCTTGCCCCCGATGGCGGTGAATCAGTCACAGATGTAACAACTGATCCACCCTCATCGGGAGCAAGCCCCCTCCCACATTTAGTTTTCCTTCGCTTCGATTTATTTGTAGCGTTGTTCGAATACCGCCACCTGTTCGGGCTTGATCAGTTCAAACGGCACCCACACTTGGGCTTCAATCGGCTCGCCCTTGATCATCTTGATCGCCGCTTGCACCGCCTGGGTCGCCTGGGCCTTGGGGTCCTGGAACACTGAGGCAGCAAGCAGCCCACGCTTGATCGCTGCCAAACCGTCGGGCAAGCCGTCGATGCCGACGATCGCAATCTCGCCCTTGGCCTTGCCGGCTTGCTGCAACGCCATGGCCGCACCGATTGCCATTTCATCATTGTTGGCGACAATGGCATCGAACTGTGTACCTGCCAGCAGCCAGTTGCTGGTGAGGTCCATGCCTTTGTTGCGTTGCCACTCGGCGCTTTGCTGCTCGACGATCTTGATACCGGGAAAGTCCTTGAGCACCTGCCTGGCGCCTTCGGTACGGTCATGGGTGGCGTTCTGTGCAAGGTCGCCCATGATGATCGCCACATTGCCCTTGCCGCCCAGTTTTTGGGCGAGGTAGCGCATCTGCAATTGCCCCGCTTCGATGTCGTTGGAGGCCACCGTGACCACGCCCGCAGGCAGCGTACGCTCATCCGGGTGGCGGTTGACGTACACCAGCGGTGTCTTCGCCGCCACGGCGGCGCGGGTGATGTTGGCAGTGGCGGCGGTGTCGACCGGCAGCACGATCACCGCATCGACCTTCTGGTTGAGAAAACCTTCGACTTGATTGAGCTGGCGCACCACATCGCCCTGGGCGTCTTCAAATTGGATCTGCACGTCCTGGTGTTTGGCTGCCGCCTCCAGTCCGGTGCGCACGTAGGTCATGAAGTTATCGTCCACCCGGGCAATGCTCACGCCGATGCGATAGGCGGCGAAGGACCACTGGCTGAACATCAACAACAGCGCGGCCACTAGTAATGAATAACGGTGCATGAGGCTGTTCCTTTTATTGTTATAGGGTGAATGCCTGGCGGAAACGCTCCAGAGCTGACTCGCTGTCGCCGCTGGCCCAGCCCTCCAGGCCGACCACACCGGTGTAACCCATGGCGTGCAAGGCCCGGGCAATGGCCGGGTAGTGGATTTCGCCCGTGCCGGGCTCCTTGCGCCCAGGCACATCAGCGACCTGGATTTCGCCGATGGCGCTGCCAGCGCGCTGGATCAATTCGATGAGGTTACCTTCGCCAATCTGCGCGTGGTACAGGTCCAGGTTCATTTTCAGATGCGGGCTGCCGACGGCTTCGATCAGGGCCAGGGTGTCGTCGGCACGTGCGAACGGTGTACCTGGGTGGTCGACGGCGGTGTTGAGGTTTTCCAGCAGGAACACGCGGCCGGCGTCTTCCCCCAGGCGCGCGATTTTCTCCAGGCTCTTGCAAGCGCTCAGCCACATGCGCCCGTTGGTGTGGCTGACGGCCTGCACGGGCAGGCCGCCTTCACCCAGGCCCGTGCCATGCAGGTTGAGGCTGGGGCAATTGAGGCGCTCGGCAATGCCCAGGGACTCACGGGCGCTGTCGAGCAATTGGCGGATGCCGTCGGGGTCGGTGAGGGTGCCGCTGAGGTAGCCGGTCATCGAGGTGAAGTCCGCGCCGGTCGCCGCCAAGGCATTGATGTCCTTGTCGGCCCAACTCCAGATTTCGGCGCTGAAGCCCAAGGCATGAATACGTTTGACCCGTTCGATGAAGGGCAGTTCGAGAAACACCATTTCGGCGCTGACGGCCAATTTGAACGGCATCATTCGCGGGCTCCTTGTACGGCCACGGCCTTGCCGGTTTGGTACGACTCAATGCAGGCACGGGCAATTGCCAGGGCTGCGCGCGCATCTTCACCGCTGGCCAGGGGCTTGGCGCCGCTGCGCAGGCAGTCGACAAAGTGGTTGAGCTCGGCAATGTATGCGTCGCGCAGCAGGTCGGTGTCCATCCGCTGGGTGTCTGCCTGGATGCCCTCGGCCAGGTAGCGCACCAGATCGCAGTCGTTAAGGCTGCCCATGCTCAGCATGCCCTTGCTGCCGAACACTTCGCCGCGCACGTCGTAGCCATACACCGCCTGGAAGCTGGCTTCTGCGGTGGCAATGGCGCCGTTGTCAAAGCGCAGGGTGACCACGGCAGTGTCGAGCAAACCTTGGCTTTTGAATTGCGGGGCGATCAGCGCGTCGGCCATCACCTGCACCTGTACCACTTCGGCTCCGGGGTTGAGGTAGCGCAGGGTGTCGAAGTCGTGGATCAGGGTTTCGAGGAAGATCACCCATTGCGGTGAGTTGGCCGGGTTGTTCAGCGCCGGGTCGCGGGTCAGCGAGCGTAGCAGCTGTGGCGTGCCAATACGTCCGGCGACGACGTCGAGGTGCGCAGTGCGAAAGCTCTTGGCGAAGCGCCGATTGAAGCCGACCTGCAAGGGCACCCGTGCATCGGCAGCGGCGGCGATGGCGCGGTCGGCTTCGTCCAGGGTAATCGCCATGGGCTTTTCGCAGAAGATGCCCTTGCCGGCACGTGCGGCCTTGATCACCAGCTCGGCATGGCTACGGGCAGGTGCGGCGATGAGTACGCCGTCGATGTCCGGGTCGTCCAGCAGCTGTTGCGGGTCGGTGTAGGCCTTGTCCACCCCCAGTTCTGCTGCCAGGCGAGCGGCCTGGCCTGGAACCGGATCGGCGATGGCGGCGAGGCAGGCACCGGGGATATGGCGTGCAGCGGTAAGGCCATGGAAGCTGCCCATGCGACCGGCACCGATCAAACCCAGGCGGATGTTGTGTGTGCTCATGAAACGACCCCTTTTGTTGTTGTGGGCCCCCAGGACCGTCCTGGGTGACACAGGGGCGGTAGCAAGGCCTATGCCAATTTATAAATAGCTGATTTATAAAGGCTTATTATTTTAATCAAACTAAAAGTGTTCATTTTCATGACATGTCTATACTTACATGTCGGAAATGTGAACATGGATAACCGCAATGACCCAGGCGTTCAGTGTGCAAGACCTGGAATACCTCACGAACCTGGGGCCTGCCGCGCTGAACGATGGGCCCATCGCCGCGTTGGAACAGGCGTGGCGAGAGTGCCTGGCTGGCAAAGTCGTGCGTCCGGACGGGGTGCGCCAGGTCATCTGGGATTCCTGGCGACGCAGTGTCGAGGCGGGTATCGAGCCCGGTAACAGCGACTACCGCTTTGTTGCGCCTCATGCGCTGGCGGCGACCCTGGCCCACCATCGCGCCCTGATCGCCGCTGCCGCGCAAGTCATGCATGGATTGCTGGCTTACAACCCGCGTGGGCATATCAACCTCACGGATGCCGAGGGCACGACGCTGTATTTTTGCGGGGTGGACATCACCCCGGTGGGCAGTCGCTTGCTCGAAGCGGTGCAAGGCACCAACTGCACCGGCCTGGCCCTGGCCGAAGATCGTCTGGTGTATGTGCTGGCTGAAGAAAATTTCGCCAGCGGCCTGCGCCAGCGCCACATGCACTGCGCCGCCGCGCCGATCAAAGATGCCCAAGGCCAGACCCTGGCCATGCTCACTCTGACCGCCGAGCCCGGCTGGTTTCATTTTCATACCCTGGGCACCGTTCAAGCGGCGGCCGAGGCGGTGTCGCGGCAGATGGCGCTGCAGGTGTTGCTGGAAGAACAACAGGCCGTACTCGAAGTGCTCAACGAAGGCTTGGTGGTGCTCGATGAGCGTGGCTGCATCAAGGCGCTCAACCGTTATGCGCGGCAATTGTTCGGGGTAGGGCGTGAGTTGATCGGCAGTCCTTTCCAGCGCCTGGGCCGCAGTGAACTGAGCGACGCGCTGGGTGAGCCTGTGCGCGACCGCGATTGCACCTTCCACTTGCACGACGGCAGCCAACTCGCCTGCCTGGTTTCGGTATGCCCACTGGAGCAGGGTGGGGTGATCGTGTCGGTGCGCGAAAACCGCCGTATCCGCGAGATTACCCGGCGCATTATCGGCACCCAGGCCCGCTATACCTTCGAGACCATCCTGGGCACCTCGCGGGCCATACAAGACGCACTGCACTTGGGGCGTATCGCCAGTCGCAGCGAGTCCACCACCTTGATCCTCGGCGAAAGCGGCACCGGCAAGGAACTATTTGCTCAGGCCATTCATAACGGCAGCGAGCGTTGCAACGGCCCGTTTGTGGCGGTCAACTGCGGCGCGATCCCACGGGACCTGGTGCAGAGCGAACTGTTCGGCCACGTCGAAGGCGCGTTCACCGGCTCGGCGCGGGGTGGGGCGGCAGGCAAGTTCGAACTGGCGGATGGCGGCACCATCTTCCTGGATGAAATCGGCGACATGTCCTTCGATGCCCAGGTCAGTCTGCTACGGGTTTTGCAGGAGGGTGAAATCACCCGCGTCGGGGCCAAGCAATCGCGGCAAGTCGACGTGCGCATCATCGCCGCCACCCATCGCAACCTGAGCCAGGCGGTGGCCGAGGGTGCGTTTCGTGAAGACCTTTATTACCGACTCAACGTGCTGAACCTGAGCGTGCCGCCACTGCGCATGCGCCGTGACGATATCCCATTGCTGGCGCGGCACTTCCTGCAGCGCTGTGCCCGCTCGCTACGTAAAGCGGTGCAAGGTTTCGCGCCGGATGCGTTGGCGTTGCTGTCAGCCCATGGCTGGCCGGGCAACGTGCGGGAACTGGAGAACGTCATTGAGCGGGCGACCAACCTGGCGATGGGCGAGCTGATTCAATCGGCTGAATTGCCGCTGGAAACCCCGCAACGCACCACGTTGCGCGCCTACCAGCCCCAGCCCGCGCAGGATTTGAGCAGCCATGAAATGCACGCCATCGTCGCCGCGCTCACCAGCACCCGCGGCAACATTCGTCTGGCCGCACAGCAACTGGATGTGTCGCGAGGCGGTCTGTACAACAAGATGAGTCGGTTTGGCTTGAGCGCCGCCGATTTCCGTGAGCGCTGAAACCTCAAGCCAAACCGATCAGTTGCACAGGTTTTCCGGGGTCACTATCTGCGGCGGTATATGCACGCGGTGCCTCAATGGGTCAAACCCCTCATCACTCTGCAAGCGCACCAGCAACTCCACCAGCGCCACGGCCGTTTGCCGTGGCTGCGAGTCCATCACCACATCAATCAAGCCGTTGCTCAATGCCTGACGCGACAACGGCGTGGACTCTTGCAGGATGCAGCACAGCGCCGGGCGCTTGGGCAGTTGCGCCAGGGCGTTGATCACGCCGTCGCCACCACCGCCGACCACACATAACCCACGCAAATCGGTATGGCGGCTGAGCAGATCGAGGGTGGCTTCTTCGGTGATGTCGCAGTTGTCCAGGTTGATCAGCGGCTCCAACGGTTTGAGCCCCGGCGCGTGTTCGGCCAGATAGCTGTGCAAGCCCTCGACCCGTGCCTGATGGCCGAGGAAACGATGGCCGCCCAACAGGATGCCCACGCTGCCTTTGCGTGCGCCGCAGGTGCGCGCCAGCAGCCAGCCCATGGTGCGCCCGACCACGTGGTTGTTCTGGCCTACATAGGGTTCGGCAGCGTGTTCATGGATATCCGAAAGCAGGGCAACCACCGGCACGCCTGCTTCACGAATCTGCGCCAGGCAGGCGTTGATCAACGGATGTGCGAAGCTGACCACCGCGAGGGCGTCGCACTGCACGGCCAGTTGTTCGATTTGCGCGACGATGACGCCGGGCGTGCGGTCGTTGATGTAGTCGAACTGGCAGCTCAGGTTAGCGGTGGCGTGATGCTGCGCTGCCTCGCTAATGGCGTGGGCCAACTGCGCATAGAAGGCTTGGGCGGTCCCCAGCAACAGCACGCCGAAACGGTAGGTGGGCCGACGTTCGCGAATGCGCTGGCCGATCAGCCGTGCGGCGAAATAGCCCACCGCTTCGGCGGCCTGGAACACCTGTTCGGCGGTGCCGGGGTTGACCGGCGCGCGGGCGTTCAATACGCGGTCGACGGTGGCTACGCTGAGCCCCGCATGGGCGGCGACGGTGGCGATGGTTGGGCGTTTGTTGTTGTGCATGGCAGGCCCCTTGAGCGTCTTGATAGAAAACTATCAAGCCCCGCTGGGCCTGGATGATAGCTTGATAGGGAATGGATTCAAGGCCTTGAGGGTGATTTAGCCGCACTCTATCGTTGGTTTCGCAAAGCCCCTGAAACCCACGCTTGCGGAGAACAATAACAATGCCTGGACACACCGCTCACCGCGCTCGGCGCGATTACAGCCTCACCGGCCCCGAAGCCGCCCGGGCCGCCGACAAGGGCCTGGTCTCGGCCCGTTGGTACCAGTCGCCCATCCCGCGCAATCGCATGAAAGCCCTGATGCAACGCCGCGACGCTCCGGCGTTGCTCGACACCGCCCTGTGGTTCTCAGCGTTGTTGGCCACCGGTGTCGGCGGCTACTGGTTCTGGGGCAGTTGGGCCTGCGTGCCATTCTTCATCGCCTACGGTGTGCTCTACGGCACGGCCTCCAACCCGCGCTGGCACGAAACCGGCCACGGCACGGCGTTCAAGACCCGCTGGATGAACGATGCGCTGTATCAGGTGGCGAGCTTCATGTGCCTCTTCGAACCCCACGTGTGGCGCTGGAGCCATGCCCGCCATCACACCGACACCATCGTCGTCGGTCGCGACCCGGAGATCGTTGAACCGCGCCCGCCGAGCTTATGGATGATGGCCCTCAGTCTGTTCAACCTACCCCTGGCCTGGAAGACCTTCAGCGGCGTGGCCCGCCATACGTTCGGGCGAATGAGTGCCCAGGAGCAGGACTTCATCCCCGAATCCGAGTGGCCCAAGGTGTACCGAGATGCGCGTATCTGGGTCGGCATCTACGCCCTGATCATCGGCACCGCGCTGTACCTGCACAGCGCGTTGCCGCTGATGCTGGTGGGCCTGCCCAGCCTCTACGGCGCGTGGCTCGGCTACCTGTTTGGTCTCAGCCAACACGTGGGCCTGGCCGAAGATGTGCTCGACCACCGTAGCAATTGCCGCACCATCTACATGAACCGCGTGTTGCGCTTTATCTACATGAACATGAACTACCACCTCGAACACCACATGTACCCGATGGTGCCTTACCACGCGCTCAGTCAACTGCACGAAGAGATCCGCAACGACTGCCCGCCGCCGTATGCCAACCTGTGGCAGGCCTACCAGGAAATCATTCCGACGATCTGGCGCCAGCGCAGAGACCCCAGCTATTTCGTCCAGCGCCCCACCCGTGGCGAGCAAGCTCGCTCGCCACAGACTGAAAGCCAGTCATTGGAGATAAATGCATGAACGATCAATGGATCGACGTCTGCGCCGTGGGCGAAATAGAAGCAGAAGACGTGCTGCGCTTCGACCACGGCGCGCAGACCTACGCGGTGTTCCGTTCAGCCGATAACGAATTCTTCGCCACCGCCGGCCTGTGCACCCACGAGAAAATCCACCTGGCCGACGGCCTGGTGATGGACCATGTGATCGAATGCCCCAAGCACAACGGACGCTTTGATTACCGCACCGGCAAGGCCCTGGGCGCGCCGGTGTGCGTCAACCTCAAGACCTACCCCGTGCGGGTAGATGCGGGGCGGGTACTGCTCGCCGTCACGGCCGAAGAATGAACGCTCCCCTGATCATCGTCGGCGCCGGCCATGCTGGTGGCCGTGCGGCACTCACCCTGCGTGACGAAGGTTACAGCGGGCGCCTGATCCTGATTGGCGATGAAGCGCACTTGCCCTACGAGCGGCCACCGTTGTCCAAGGGCTTGCTGCAAGGCTCGACCGACTTGGCGCAATGCAGCCTGTGCGACAGCCAGCAGTTGGCGGCGCTCGAGGTAGAGCATATCGCCGCCAACCCGGTCAGCCGCCTGGAGCCGCAGCACCACCGGTTGCAATTGGCCGACGGCCAGTGGTTGAGCTATGCCGGCCTGCTGCTGGCCACCGGAGGCCGGGCGCGGCGTTTGCCCCAAGAGCAGGCCAACGTGTTTTACCTGCGCACCCATGATGACGCGTTGGTCTTGCGCAATGAATTAAAGCCAGGCGCCAGGCTGGTGGTGGTTGGCGGTGGTTTTATCGGCCTGGAGGTGGCAGCGACGGCGCGGGGCCTGGGCTGCGAGGTGACGCTACTGGAAGCCGGGCCACGGCTGGCAGGGCGGGTGTTGCCGCCGGTGATCAGTGACGCGTTGCTGGCATTGCACCGTGAGCAGGGTGTGGACGTGCGTTTGAACGTCGCCCTGGAGTGCATCCACGCCGACGCCGTGCAACTGGTCGACGGGCAGCGGCTGCCCTGCGACCTGGTGGTGGTCGGCATTGGCATGCAGCCCAACATCGAGTTGGCCGCGGCGGCGGGCTTGGACGTCGGGCAGGGCATTCGTGTCGACGCGCAGTTGCGCACCAGTGCGGCGGATATCTACGCGGCGGGGGATGTATGCGAGTTTCGCCTGGCGGGCCTTTATCAGCGCCAGGAAACCTGGCGCAACGCCGAAGCCCAGGGCCGTCTCGCGGCGTTGAACCTGCTGGGGCAGGCGTTGGCGTTCGAGATGATCCCGGGTTTCTGGTCCGATCAATACGCGTGGGGCTTGTACACCGTCGGGGTGATGACTGCACTGATGGTCCGCCGGCAATTGCCCGACGGCGGCCTGCTGCTGTTCTACCTTGACGACCATCACCGTTTGCAAGGCGCCTGCGGTTGGGCCATGGGTCACCGCGCAGCCAAGGACATCAAGCTGTGCGAGCACTTGATCACTGCCCACATCCCGCTTAACCCGGCCAGCCTGGCTGACCCCGAGGTATCCCTGAAGCTGTTATTGCGAGGCTGACCATGCGCCAGTTGTTAGTATTCCAATCGATGTGGGCCATGCAAACCGAGCCCGGCAGCCTCGAAGCGCAACTGGACCGCATCGCCGCCGCCGGTTATGACGGCATCACCGACCATTACTGGGCGCCGGCATCGGTGCAGCGCCTGCACGCGGCGGCCACGGCCAGGGGCCTGCAGATTGAAGGGCAACTGTTCCCGCAATCGGTGGATGAGCTGGCCAGGGCATTGGAGGTGATCAGCCGCTACGGTTGTCACCACCTCACCTTGCAAGCCGACGTGCGCCCACGTACCCAGGCCGAGGCGGCCAGGCTGATCGACGGCTGGCAACGCCTGGCCGAACAGGTGGACTTCCAGATTTTGCTGGAAACCCACCGTTATCGGCTCACCAACGACCTGTTGTTCACCCTCGACCTGCTGGCACAGATGCCCGATCTGAAACTGCTCGCTGACCTGTCCCACTACGTGGTTGGCCGCGAGTTGCCCCAGCCCGGCAGTGTGGAAGACGACGAACAGATACGCACCATCCTGCGTCACAGCTGGGGCTTTCATGGCCGCATCGCCAGCAGCGAACAGGTGCAGGTTGGCCTGGATTTTCCCCAGCACCAACCGTGGGTCGAGCGATTTACCGGCTGGTGGCGCTATGGGGTCGAACACTGGCTGGGCCGCGCTGACACCCCGCAGAGCCTGTCCTTCACTTGCGAGTTGGGCCCGCCACCCTATGCGATTACCGACGCACAGGGGCGCGAACTCACCGATCGCTGGGCCGAGGCGCTCAAGCTCAAAGCCCTGATTCGCCAGGTGTGGGCCAGTTGCCATCGATGATCTGCTAATCTGCGCGGGTTCAAACCGCCCTCAGCCTGTGGAATGCCCATGAAAACCTGCCCCGTCCGTCCCCCGCTCGAACCGCAATCGGTGTGCCATCCGATCACCAGCAGCGCGATCTTCATGGTCGCCACCCTGGCGCCCGATGCGGTTGAAAACGTGCGGGCCTGGTGCGCCGACATCGCAGGCCTGGTGCGCTCGGTAGGCAAGCGCGTGCCCTCGGGCAACCTGACGTGCGTTTGCGGGTTTGGCTCGGATGCCTGGGACCGCCTGTTCGGCGCGCCGCGCCCGGCGGCCTTGCATCCGTTTCGCGAGTTCGGTGTGCAAGGGCGCAAGGCGGTGTCGACCCCAGGTGACATCCTGCTGCACATCCGTGCCGAGCAGATGGACCTGTGTTTCGAGCTGGCAACCCAACTGATGGCCGCCCTGGGTGATAGCGTGAAGGTGGTCGATGAGGTCCAGGGCTTTCGCTACTTCGATATGCGCAGCATTATCGGTTTCGTCGACGGCACCGAGAACCCGGTGGGGCGCAAGGCCGAGGCCTTCACCCTGGTGGGCGATGAAGACCCTGAGTTCGAAGGCGGCAGCTATGTGCTGGTGCAGAAATACCTGCACAACATGACCGCGTGGAATGGCTTGACGGTGGAGGCTCAAGAGAAGGTGATCGGGCGCACCAAATTGTCGGACATCGAACTGGACGACGACGCCAAGCCGAGCAACTCCCACAGCGCCCTGACAGTGATCACTGACGAGGACGGCGAGGAGGTGAAGATCCTGCGCGACAACATGCCCTTCGGCCGCCCTGGTGCCGGGGAGTTCGGCACCTACTTCATCGGCTATGCACGCTCGCCGCAGCCGTTGGAACAGATGCTGGAGAACATGTTCGTCGGCCGCCCGGCCGGCAACTACGACCGCTTGCTCGACTTCAGCACGGCCGTGACCGGGGGCCTGTTCTTCGTGCCCTCGGCCGACTTGCTCGAAGCGCTGGCCGACCGCGAACCGGTGGCTTAACTCAACAACCCGGTGCTGACCGCCACAATCAGGAAGATCCCCAGCAGCGCACGGTAGATCACGAACGGCCAGGTGGAGAAACGCTCCAGAAATTTCATCAGGCCCCAGATGGCAAAGAACGCCGAGATGCTGGCCACCACCAGGCCAAAGATCAAGTGCGGCCAGGCGTGGGCGGGCAGGTCGGCGCGCAGCAGCACCCATAACTCTTTCAAACCGGCCAGGGCGATGGCCGGCAAGCCTAACAGGAAAGAAAACCGCGCCGCTTCTTCGCGTTTGAAATTCAGGAACAGCGCCGCGGTCAACGTGGAGCCCGAACGCGATACGCCCGGTATCAACGCGCCAATCTGTGCAACCCCCACGATCAGGGCATCGCGCAGGCGCATTTGGCTCACGTCGCGTGTATGCCGGGCACGCAGTTCGGCCACTGCCAGCAGCACCGCCATCACCACGCAGGAAATGCCGATCACCATCAGCCCGCGCAATGGCGAGTTGCAGGCATTCAAGGTCGACGACAACGCCAGCCCGGCGATGCCAATCGGGACGGTTGCCAGCACAATTGCCACGGCGAGCTTGAACCAGCGGTCGTTGTAGTCGCCGCGGCGCACCGCACTGATGCTGCCCGTGGTGACCTGGCGCACATCGCGCCAGAAGTAACTGACCACTGCTGCCAACGCTGCCAATTGCATGGCTGCGGAAAACGCCGAGCCAGGGTCTTGCCAGCCGAGCAGGGCGGGTACCACGCGCATATGGGCGGTGGATGACACCGGCAGCAATTCAGTAATGCCCTGGATCACGCCCAGGATGAAGATCTGCAGGTAATCCAGGGAGGCAAAGCCCACATCCAGGCCGGCGGTACAGACGTTGGTCAAAATACGTGTCCTTGAGCAAAAGGGGGAACCGGCGAAGTTTATTCTAAATGTTTCAGGATTTCGGCCAGGGCAATCGCTATTTGCAATCGGTTCAGCCAATAGAAAGGATTCGCCAGGCCATTGGCGTGGGCTGCACTTTTGTGAACAATGGCGCCCTGCGTTTTTCCACCGAGAGCCCCATGCCTGAAACCACCGTCGAATTGATCCAGACCGGCCCCGAAGAAGCCGAACTGATCCGCAATCTTTACCAGTACTACGCCTATGAGTCTTCGGACTGGGAACAGGAAGATGTCGAGGCCGATGGGCGTTTCTACATCCATGACGAACACTTGGCCCGCTACTGGAGCGACCCGCAATGGAGCGCCAACCTGCTGCTGGTAGACGGCTACATCGCCGGCTTCCTGTTGATCGAAGGCAGCGAACTGCCTGGCATCGACGCCCTGGAACTGGCCGACCTGTTCATCCTCAAGCGCTACCGCCGCAAGGGCATCGGCCGCGCCATCGCCAGCCAGGTGCTGTGCAGCGGCGCGGCTAATTGGCTGGTGCGATTCTATGATCAGGACGAGGTGTCCCAGGCGTTCTGGCGCACCGTGCTGGATAACCTGCCGCGCCCGGTGCAGAGCATTGAATTGGACGATGACCCGCAGTTGGTGAACTACCTGATTACCCGGGCATCGCTGCATTAAAAGCCTGCTGCATCGCCTGGGGCGGCTGCCCGAAGGCCCTGAGGAACGCCTGGCGCATGCGTTCGCGGTCTCCAAACCCGGTTTCGCGGGCCACCACCTCTACCGGGTGACGGCTGATTTCCATCATCGCCCGCGCAGCTTCCACCCGCAGGGCTTCGATGGCTTTGGCTGGGGTTTGACCGGTTTCTTCGCGAAACACCCGGCTGAACTGGCGGGGGCTGAGCCGGGCAACGTCGGCCAGGGCGTCCACCGACAAATCATGGGTGAGGTTTTCACGGGCATAGGCCAGGGCCAACTGCACGCGGTCGGACTTTGGGTCCAGTTCCAGCAAGGCCGACAGTTGCGACTGCTCGCTGCCGCGGCGCTGGGCAATCACCAGCTTGCGTGCAATGCGCCGGGCCAGGCCGCTGCCCAGGTCGTCCTCCACCATCGCCAGCGCCAGGTCGACCCCGGCGCTCATGCCCGCACCGGTCCACACCTGGCCGTCGACAATGAACAACTTGTCTTCTTCCAGGTGGATATCCGGATAGCGTTTGCGAAATGCCGGCGCATGGATCCAGTGGGTGGTGGTGCGCTTGCCCGCCAGCAGGCCTGCCTCGGCCAGTACAAAGATGCCCATGCATAAGGACGCCACCCGGCGCGACTGCGCGGACGCGGCCTTGACCAGCTCAAGCAGGTTGGCTTCCGGCAGGCGAAACTCCAGGTAGCCGCTGACAATCAAGGTGTCATAGCCCTCTGGGCGCAGCGCGCTGGTGTTCACCGAAAAACCCTGGGAGGTCATCACGGCGCCGCCGCTTTCCGACACCAGGTGAAACTCATAGGCCGGCTCGCCGCGCAGCAGGTTGGCGCACTCGAACACCGAGCCCAGGCTGAGGCTCAACGACTGGAAATTCGGGTAAACCATCAGCGCAACGCTGTGCATTGCATCTCTCCAAGGGGCGGGGGAGAGGCGATTGTCGGCGCGTGCCCGGCAAACGGCAACCGACTTTGGTGCATGTCCTCAATCCTTGCGGATATGACATTGTGAGCCACTGCCTCGCTGCCTAACATGAGACAACTGTTATTCACACCGACCGAGGCACTGGAAAATGAAAGTATTAATGGTACTGACCTCTCACGACCAGCTTGGCGATACCGGGCGCAAGACCGGCTTCTGGCTCGAAGAATTCGCCGCACCTTATTACGCGTTCAAGGACGCTGGCGCCGAAGTAGTGTTGGCTTCCCCGGCCGGCGGCCAGCCGCCGCTGGACCCCAAGAGCGATGAACCGGATGCGCAAACCGAGCAGACCGAGCGCTTCGGTAAAGACTCGGCAGCGCAGCAAGCCTTGGCGACCACCGTGAAGCTGGACTCGGTCAACGCCGCCGACTTCGACACCGTGTTCTACCCAGGCGGCCACGGCCCGCTGTGGGACCTGGCGGAGTCGCCGGTGTCCATCGCGCTGATCGAAGCCTTCGAGCGGGCCGGCAAGCCCATTGGCTTTGTCTGCCATGCACCGGGTGCCTTGCGTCACGTCAAGGCGGTTAACGGTGAGCCGTTGATCAAGGGCCGCCGCGTCACCGGGTTCTCCAACTCGGAAGAGGCCGCTGTGCAGTTGACTGAAGTCGTGCCGTTCCTGATTGAAGATGAATTCAAAAAACTGGGCGGCCAGTATGAGAAGGGCGCTGACTGGCAATCCTTCGTCCTCGTCGATGGCTTGCTGGTGACTGGGCAAAACCCAGGCAGCTCCAGCGAAGTGGCCAAGGCCCTGCTGACACTCTGCGCTTAAGTTAATCAACCGATCTACACGGTGGCGACTCCCAGGAGTTGCCACGGTTTTCGTTCGTCCTGAATTTGGAATATCGCCGTGCCTGACTGCATCCTGAACACCCCGATCAAGCTGGGGCATCACCGCTTGAACAACCGTGTCGTACTGCCGCCGCTGACCCGCCAGCGCAGCGCCCAGCCGGGTAATATCGCCACCGACCTGATGGCCGAGTATTACCGTCAACGGGCCAGTGCCGGGTTCATGGTCAGCGAGGGGACGCAGATCGAACCCCGGGGCCAGGGCTACGCGTGGACGCCGGGCATTCATACACCGGCGCAAATCCAGGGTTGGCGCAAAGTCACCGCAGCGGTGCATGACGAGGGCGGTGTGATCTTCGCCCAGCTATGGCATGTGGGGCGGGTGTCCCATCACGCGCTGCAACCTGACGGTGGTGCACCGGTGGGGCCGTCTGCACTGGCGGCGTTGCAAGCCAAAGCCTTCATTGAAACCGGGCCTGGTGTGGGTGAACTGGTGCAGCCACCGGTACCCCGCGCCTTGACCGCGCTGGAAATCGAAGAGCTGGTGGGGCACTACGCCCAGGCTGCACGCAATGCCCTGGACGCCGGGTTCGACGGTGTGGAAATCCACGCGGCCAACGGCTACCTGGTCAACCAGTTCATCTCGGCCCATTCCAACCTGCGTGAGGATGAGTACGGCGGCTCGCTGGACAATCGCCTGCGCTTGCTGCGCGAGATTGTCGAAGCGGTGTGCAAGGTGGTGGGGCCGGAGCGCCTGGGCGTGCGCTTTTCGCCGCTGTTCAGTGGCACCGACCAGGACCGGGTCTACATCGGCCTGGTGGAAGAAGACCCGCACCTTACCTATATCGAAGCGATCAAAGTGCTGGAAGCGTCGGGCATCGCCTATGTGTCCATCGCCGAAGCCGACTGGGACAACGCGCCCGACCTGCCCGAGACTTTCCGCCAGGCCGTGCGCCGCACCTTCAGCGGCAGGATCATCTACGCCGGCCGCTACACCGCCGAGCGCGGCGCACGGCTGGTAGAGACCGGGTTGGCGGACCTGATCGCCTTTGGACGGCCCTTCATTGCCAACCCGGACTTGCCCCAGCGGCTGATCAATGGCTGGCCATTGAATGCGTTGAAGGCCGAAGGCTTGTATGGCGGGACAGAGGCGGGGTATGTGGACTATCCGGTGTATGCCCAACAGCCGTGATAGCCCATGATGGCCTGTGTTTTATCCAGTGTGGGAGGAGGCTTGCCCTAACGCCGGTCAGTTAAACGAACGCTATGCTCGAAGCAATGAAGATCAAATGTGGGAGCTGGCTTGCCTGCGAAAGCGGTCGTGCAGTAACAGATACAGTGACTGACACACCACCTTCGCGAGCAAGTCGAATCGCCTCACTTCACCCGCAACACAATCTTGCCGATATGGTCCCCACCTTCCATCCGCGCATGGGCCTGGGCGGCGTCGGTGTAGGCGTAGACCTGGTCGATCATCGGTAGGCAGCGCCCGGCACTGAGTACCGGCCACACGTGTTCGCGCAGTTGCTGGGCAATCTCGGCCTTTTCTTCCCGGGTGCGGGCGCGCAGCAGTGAGCCGGTGATCACCGCGCGCTTGCCGAGGATGGTCAGCAGGTCGACGTCGTTGGCCTTGCCGCCACCGAGGAAGCCGAGGATCACCAGGTGGCCGTCCATGCCCAGGGCCTTGAGGTTATTGTTCAGGTACGAGGCGCCCATGATATCGAGGATCACGTTGACGCCTTTGCCGTCGGTCTGTTTGGCGATGACCTCGGCAAAGTCCTGTTCGCGGTAGTTGATCGGCTCGGCACCGAGCTTGGCAATCGCCGCGCATTTGTCGGCGCTGCCCGCCGTGGCGAATGCCTGGATGCCGAACTCCTGGCAGAGCATCAACGCGGTGGTACCGATGCCACTGGTGCCGCCGTGGATCAATGCGCGCTGGCCCTTATGGGCACCGCCGAGGCCGAACAGGTTGGCCCAGACCGTGAAGAACGTTTCTGGCACGGCAGCGGCCTGAATCCAGTCCATGCCCGCAGGGATCGGCAGCGCCTGGCTGGCCGGCACCGCGCAATACTGCGCATAGCCGCCGCCATTGGTCAGGGCGCAAACCTTGTCGCCCACGCTGTATTCGTTCACGCCAGTGCCCAGCGCCACCACTTCACCGGCCACTTCCAACCCCGGAATCGGGCTCATGCCGGGCTTCATCGGGTATTTGCCCGCGCGCTGCAAGGCGTCTGGGCGGTTGACCCCGGCGGCGTGCACGCGAATCAGAATCTCGCCTGGCCCGGCCACTGGCACGTCGGCGCTGCGCGGCTGCAAGACCTCGGGCCCGCCAGGGGTGGTGATTTCGATCAGGGTCATTTCTTGGGGAAGCGTCATGGAAAAACTCCTGTAGCGATGAGCGTATGGGTTGGGACCGTAGCGCGGGGTCGGCAGTTCAGCAAGATCATGCCGGGTTCTTTGGGCAATGCAAACGCAGGATTTCAGCACAAGCCTGCAAGTGCGGCGACGCGACGTTGGACACACTGACTGCCGGTCATTTTCGACGCAAACAGGTGGCATATGAACCAAGCAAGAAATCAGGATATCGGGCTGTTGTTTCTGCGGGTCAGCGGGGCGTTGTTCCTGCTGTGGGTGCATGGGTTGCCCAAGTTGTTCCACTACAGCGAGCAATTGAAGCTGATCGAGGACCCGTTTCACCTGGGCGCCCATGTCACGTTGCTGCTGGCGATCTTTGCCGAGGTGCTGTGCCCGCTGCTGATCATCGCGGGCGTGCTGGTGCGCCTGGCGTGCCTGCCGATCCTGGCGGTGCTGGTCATCGCGTTGCTGGTGGTGCACCCGGAGTGGACGCTGTTCGAAGGTCAGTTCGGCTGGCTGCTGTTGATCATCTTTACCAGCATCCTCATTGCCGGGCCGGGCCGGCTGGTATTGGCTCAGCGCTTTGCTTGAACAAAAAAAGGCCGGGCGAGCCCGGCCAAACAAGGAGAGGATGTTTCAAGGTTCAGCGGTTCAGGAACCCCAACAGGTCTTCATTGAGCTGTTGAGCGTGGGTCACGGCAAACCCGTGCGGCGCATCCTTGTACACTTTCAGTTGTGCGCCCTCGATCATCTGCGCCGCGACTTTGCCGGTGGTGTCGAACGGCACGATCTGGTCGCCGTCGCCATGGATCACCAGGGTCGGTACGTCGATCTTGGCCATGTCCGGGCGGAAGTCGGTTTGCGAGAACGCGGTGACGCAATCCACGGTCGACTTGAGCGAGGCAAGCATGGCGATCTGCAGGGTCTGGCTGAGCACACCCTCTGAAACGTGCTGGCCTTTATTGAGACCGAAGAACGGCGTGTTGAAGTCGCTGATGAACTGCGCACGATCCTTCAACAGGCCTGCCTTGATGCCATCGAACACCTCACCAGGCACGCCTTGGGGGTAGTCGGCTTGCTGGCCGAAGATCGGCGTGACCGCGCCCAACAACACCAGGCCGGCGACACGGGCACTGCCGTGGCGGGCGATGTAGCGCGCCACGTCACCGCCACCCATGGAGAAGCCCACCAGGGTCACGTCCTGCAGGTCCAGGTGTTCGATCAACTGGGCGATATCGTCAGCGAAGGTGTCGTAGTCGTTACCGGTCCAGGGCTGGTCCGAGCGGCCAAAACCACGACGGTCAAAGGCAATGGTGCGAAAGCCACGGCTGCTCAGGTATTCCATCTGGTATTCCCACATGTCCGCATCCAGCGGCCAGCCGTGGCTGAACAGCACGGGCTTACCGCTGCCCCAGTCCTTGAAGTAGATCTGGGTACCGTCTTTGGCAACGAATGTGCTCATCTGAAACTCCTTGCAGGGCTGAAAAAGGGCGGTGAAAAAACCGCATCACTATTGCCGTAAACCTGAGCCGAGGCTTGTATGGGTGTGCTTGTCTCACCAACTGAACTTGAGCTCCATGCCCAGATAATTGCTGTCGTGCCCACCGGCATCACGCAGGGTCTGGCCGACCGCGTAGTGCACGGCCTCGACCGCACCGCTGAGGTTGGGCGTAAAGGCGTAGTCGGTGCGCAGTTGACCGTAGGCGCCGGTCCAGCGCTCACCTTGGCCCGCCGTGCCAGCCACGGGCAGGTTGGGCTGGGTGTAGACGGCGTCTGCGGTGGTCTGCCGCCACAGCAGGCCGACGGCGGTTTGCACGCTGAGCTTGGCGAGGGGCTTGACGGTAATCGACGGCTTGACGTGGATCAGGTTGCTGTAGCCGGTATAGCCCGCCAGGGAAAAGTAATAGCCATTGGGGAACAGCGGGTTGAAGGTGCCGACCCGGCCGTCACCGGCCTGGCGGTCACCGGAAGCGATATCCAGTTGCAGGCCGATACGCGGCTTCCAGGCCAGCGTGTCAAAGGTGTAGCCGGTGCGGCTGCCACCGGCCCAGGCGCGAATCGTCTTGCTACCCACCGAGCCCCGTTGCAGCATGGCTTCGACGTCCCAGTCGAAACCCTGGGCTGCGCCACCGAGGCGGGCGTCCAGCAACTGGCGCGTCTCTTCGCCGTCGGCGTCCAGGTAATGAGCGGCGCTGCGCTCGTACACGCCGTAATAGGCCGACAGCTCATTGGTGCCGCCCACCAGCCGCTCGACCCGCAACATGTGGAAGCGCGCGTCGCTGTTGGACTTGTCGTCGAAATGCCGGCCATCCTGATACTGCACCGGTTGGCTGGCGATCCCGATAAAGCGCCATTGCGGCGTTTCCCAGTCCGCCCACAACGCATCGAAGGACTGCCGCACATTCGGGCCGTCCCGTGACGAGATGAAGCGCTGCAAGTCGAAGGCGAAATCCTGGCGGCCAGCCCGTGCCTTGAAGGTGCCGGCGCTGAAGGTCTTCACGTATTCGGCAAAGGCCAGGCGCAGGTCGACGCGGTTCTGGTCGGCACCGCCAATCGTGGTCTTGTCATAGGCCCGCACATCTTCCAGCTGGGTGAACAGCCGCCAGTGTTCGTTCAGGTGCAAGTCGGCGTGCACCTGAAAGCGCTGGATCAGGTAGCGGTCACGCGGTACATCCCGCACGCCGAACCCGCTGGCGTCGTTCATCTCGAAGCGTTCACGCAAGGTTGCGCCCAACGACAAGTAGGTGAACGGGTTGGCGGCGGACAGTGGGATGTACTTGAGGTTGTCCAGCGGTTGCGTGCGCAACGCCGGGTCCTTGAGCACAGACCAGTCCTCCTGCCAGCGGTTGGCCTTGATCACCGGGCGTACCGGCGGGTCGTCGGCCTGCACGCTGCCGGTAAGCAACGGCCACAGCACCGCCAGGCTCCAGCCTGCGTGACGAATCATTTTGCCGCGCTGAGTTGGTGGATTTCTGCGACATAACCGCCGGGGAACTCCACCAACGCACTGCGCCGACCTTTGCTGTCGAACGCCGGCACCAGCACGGTGGCACCAGACCCGGTGGCCTTGCCCAGGGTGGCGGCGAGGTCGTTGACCTGATAACCGGTGGTGTCGTGGCCGAACGGGTAGGGCAGTTGGCCGTTGGTGACCAGCACCGCCATGCGCCCGAACGGCGATTCGATATCCACGCGGCGGTAGTGGCCGCCGGCCTGGCCGACATCAACCCCTGGGGCGTGCTTGTCGTCGCTCACTACCTTGCCGTGGGAGAAACCCAGGAACGCCTTGATAAACCGCTCGGCGCTGTCGTGAGACACATACACACGGTTTTCCGGCACGGTGTCGAAGGCGGTGTAATCCGGGGTCTTGGTGTGCCAGTAGAGCTGCATGTTCACACCACCCGGCCACTGCACCACGGCATCACGGCCGATGGGGTCGGGGAAATCGCTGACGATCACATCGGCGCCATTTTCCCGCGCGGCCTTGAGGGCCACGTCCATGTCCTTGACCAGATAGCCGTTGCGTTCCTGGCCGAACGGGTGGGGTACGGGGGTGGTAAAGCCGAACAACGACACGGTGCCCGCCGGGGTCTGGAGCAATTGCGAGGTGGTGCTGCTCGGCACCGGCAGCACATTGACCACGACCTGGGGCGTGCTTTTGCCGCCGAAGGTGGCGAGGAAACTCTGGGCAAAACGGTCCACATCGGCCGGTGCCACATACACATGGCTGGTGTCGTATTGCGGCGCCACGGCCACGCTTGGGGTGGCGGCGAACGCGCTGTTCATCATCGCGCTTGCCAGCAGCGTCAATGCCAGCGATACCTTGGTTGTTGTGTTACCCATGCCCGTTCTCCAGCGCTTCTGAGGGTTCGAAAGCCGTGAGGTTAGGGGGGCAGGGCGGTGGGGAATTGTATGGACGTGCTCGGTTGAACGTTTCAGCTACCTGACGCCCCTCAATTTAAATGTGGGAGCTGGCTTGCCTGCGATGACGGCGTGTCAGTCACTGCATCTATGACTGCACGACCGCTTTCGCAGGCAAGCCAGCTCCCACATTTGATCTTCGCTGCTTTGGGCATTGCGGTCAGGCCACCATGATGATCTTCGATACCAATTCCACCACCGTCTTGGCCTGCAGTTTCTTCATCAACCGCGCCCGGTGCACCTCAACGGTGCGGTGGGAGATCGCCAGGCGCAGGGCGATTTCCTTGGATTTGAAGCCGTTGACGATGTGCATGGCAATTTCCCGCTCACGGGGCGTGAGGTCGCCGGTGCCCTGGTGCATGCGGTCCAGGCGTTCGAAGTGCCAGATCATCAGTTTGAATGGGTCTTTGGGGGTGAGGGTGTAACCGTGGGACTTGGCCCAGAACACTTCGCCGTTGTGGTGCTGCATGAAGCGTTCATCGGAATAAAAGCCGTTGTCGCTGTCGAGCAGCCAGTCATGGCTGCGCTTGCCGATGGCGTGGTAGTCGGCCTGGGACGGGTAGATCAGCAGGGTCAGTTGGTTGACCAGTGCATCGCGCGTATAGCCGAACAGCTTCAGAAAAGCGTCGTTGCAGTCGAGAATCACGCGGTCGCTGGTGACGATCTGCGGGGCAGGGGACAGCTTGAACGCCAGGCGTTCGAGGTCGGGAAATTGCTGGGCTAGCGCGGTCATGGGGCATCCTGCCTCGTTGTTCAATGCCCTGGGGCGCTACTTACCCGTGTAAGTAGTTACACGAATTGGCGCACGATCAGGGGTGGGTCATTGTAAGTAAAGTCCGAATCAAGAACAGAAGAAATTGATTATGCCTGCTGATTGCGTCTCCATTGTTGCCGCTGGTCACTCCCGCTTTGGTCGCCTGGAAGGCACGACGCTGGAAGACCTGATCGTCCAGGTGACCCGGGAAGCCCTGAGCGACGCCGAGATTGACGCGTCGCAAATCGATGCGTTGTTCCTCGGTCATTTCAACTCGGGGCTGGTGCCCGACGGGTTTGCCGCCTCATTGCTATTGCAAGCCGACCCCGGTCTGCGCTTCAAACCTGCCACCCGCTGTGAAAACGCCTGTGCGTCCGGCTCGGCAGCGATCCAGGCGGGGGTCAATGCGATTCTCTCCGGCAGCGCCGAGCTGGTATTGGTAGTGGGCGCCGAGAAGATGACCCACACCAGCACCGCCGCAGTCACCCAAGCCTTGGCCGGGGCCGGTTACCAGAACGATCCGGCCGAAGCCGGCCTGAGTTTCCCGCCGTTGTTCGGCCGCGCCGCCCGCCAATACGCCGAGCGTTACCACTGCCCGCTGGGCTCGATGGCGGCCATCGCCACCAAAAACCACTCCAATGCCATGGCCAACCCCTTGGCGCAGATGCATCGGGAGATGAATTTCGAGCACTGCAATAACGTCTCCCAAAGCAACCCGTTCGTGGCCGAGTCCCTGCGCCTGACCGATTGCTCGTTGATCAGCGATGGCGCCGCCGCCATCATCCTCGCCTCGCCCAAACGTGCGCGTGCGTTTCGTCGCGAGGTGCAGATACGTGCAATGACCCAGGTCAACGACACGCTGCCCATCGCCCAACGCGACATCCTCGCCTTCGAGGGCCCGCAGCGGGCGATTCACTCAGCATTGCGCGGCGCAAATGTGACCCTGGCCGACCTGAGCTTCGCCGAAGTGCACGACTGCTTCACCATTGCCGAGTTGCTGATCTACGAAGCCATGGGTCTGGCGCCCAAGGGCGAAGGCCATCGCGTGCTCGACAGCGGCGTGGTGCGCGCCGGCGGGCGCTTGCCGGTGAACCTTTCCGGCGGGCTCAAGGCCAAGGGGCACCCCGTCGGTGCCACGGGGGTGTCCATGCATGCCTTGGCGTTCCGGCAATTGACCGGCGAACCGATTGGCCTGGCGGTGCCCAACCCGGAGTTTGGCCTGGTGTTCAATATGGGCGGCATGGCGGTGGCCAACTACGCCTCGGTCCTGCAGGCACGCCGGAGCTGAGCCATGAACATTGCCAACTGGCTGCACGACACCCAGCGCCGGGCCCCGCAACGCCCGGCATTGTTCGACGGCAGCGTGCAAGTGGCCGACTACGCCACCTTCGCCGCCCACGTGCGCCAACGCGCCGCGCACCTGGTGGAGCAGCATGGCCTGGTGCCGGGAGACGCGGTGGCGCTGCTGATGAAAAACAGCTGCGACTACCTGGAACTGCTCTACGCCATCTGGTGGATGGGCGGCGTGGCGGTGCCGATCAACGCCAAGCTGCACCCCAGCGAAGCGGCGTGGATTGCCGATAATGCCGAGGCGCGGTTGATCTTTACCGACGGCGGCCAGGTATTTTCATCGCGGGATTTGCCCGCGCATTGCACGGAACTGGACGGCCACCCGCTGCCGCCCAGCCATGGTTGGCCCAGCCTGGAGCAGCCGGTGCCCCGCCAGGATCACGACCTCGCCTGGCTGTTCTACACCTCCGGCACCACCGGGCGTTCCAAGGGCGTGATGCTGTCCCACGGCAACTTGATCGCCATGTCGCTGTGCTACGCCACGGATGTCGATCAAGTGAGTGCCGACGATGCGGCGCTGTATGCCGCGCCCATGTCCCACGGCGCCGGCCTGTACAACTTCATCCATGTGCGCTGCGGCGCCCGGCATGTGGTGCCGGCTTCCCAAGGCTTCGATGCCGCCGAGCTGTTCGGGCTGGCCGAGCACATGGGCGATGTGTCGTTGTTTGCTGCGCCGACCATGGTCAAACGCATGGTCGAGCAGGCGCGGCGCCAGGATTATCACGGCGCCGGCATCAAGACTATCGTCTACGGCGGCGGCCCCATGTACCTGGCCGACCTGCGCGAAGCAGTCGACACCTTCGGCCCGCGCCTGGTGCAGATCTACGGCCAGGGCGAGAGCCCGATGACCATCAGCGTCTTGCCACGCGCCTTGATCGCCGAGCGCCAGCGTCCCGACTGGGCCACCTTGGCCGCCTCGGTGGGCCACGCGCAAGCCTGTGTCGAGATCCGCATTCTTGATGCCGAGCACCAGCCACTGCCCACCGGCGAGCGCGGTGAAATCGCGGTGCGTGGCGCCACGGTGATGCAAGGCTATTGGCGCAACCCGCAGGCCACGCGCCAGACGCTGGTGGACGGCTGGCTGCTGACCGGCGACATCGGCTACCTCGACCCGGCCGGCTACCTGACCCTGACGGATCGCTCCAAGGACGTGATCATCAGTGGCGGCAGCAACGTGTACCCGCGTGAAGTCGAGGAAGTGCTGGCCCAGCATCCCGAGGTGTTCGAAGTGTGTGTGGTGGGCGAGCCGGACGCGCAATGGGGTGAGTCGGTGGTGGCCTTTGTCGTGACGCGCAGCGGCCAGCCGCTGGACGAAAGCGAGCTGACGGCCTGGTTCCTGGCGCGCATGGCCTCGTTCAAAAAGCCGAAAAAATATGTGTGGCGCAGCGATTTGCCGAAGAACAGCTACGGCAAGATTCTCAAGACCGACTTGCGGCATTGGCTGCAAACCGCGAGTATCGCCGCGCTTTAACATGGATCGATAATCAGACAAGGAGTCCCGACGATGGGCAATCCCGCACAAGACACCGTCCGCAAGCGCCGCCGTGCGTTTCTGGGCGCCACCTCCGGCCACTTGATCGAGTGGTACGACTACGGCGTGTATGGCTTTCTCGCGGTCTATATCGGCCAGGCGTTCTTCGTCTCCGATGACCCCACCACCAGCCTGTTGGCCAGCTTTGCCGCGTTTGCACTGAGCTTCTTTATCCGCCCTCTGGGTGGGCTGTTCTTTGGCCCGCTGGCGGACAAGATCGGCCGGCGCAAAACCCTGATCATGGCGCTGGTGATGATGACCGGCTCCACGGTGATGCTGGGCCTGTTGCCGACCTACGCCAGCCTGGGCATCGCCGCACCGATCCTGTTGATTCTGGTGCGCTGCGTACAGGGCTTCTCGGCGGGCGGCGAAATCGGCACCGTCACCAGCTTTATCTCTGAATACGCCGGCCCCGGTCGCCGCGGCTTTGCCACCTGCTGGCTGATGGTTACCGCCGTACTCGGCCTGCTGCTCGGCGGCGCTGTGGCTAACGGCATGACCTGGGGGCTGGGCGCCGAGGTCATGCAGGAATGGGCCTGGCGCGTACCGTTCCTGATCGCCGCGCCCCTGGGCTTTATCTCCATGTACATCCGCCTCAAGCTCGAAGACAGCCCCGAGTTCCTGGCCCTGCAACGCGCCGGGCAAACGTCGCGGGCGCCGCTGCGCGAGGTCTGGCAGTGGAAGCGTGCGATTGCCCTAGTGTTCTTTATCATCACTTTGCACAGCTCGATTTTCTACCTGGTGCTGACCTTTGCCTCGACCTACATGGCCAAGATCCTCAAGTTCGACAGCGGCACCACCTTGCTGTACGTGTTCGTCGCCAGCTTCTCGGCGGCTTTCGTGATGCCATTTGGCGGGGCCTTTACCGATAAATACGGGCGCAAGCCGTTCCTGATGGTGATCGGCACCTTGGCGACCCTGGCGATGTTCTGGCTGTTCAAATCCGCCCCCACCGCCACCCCGGCGACCTTCTTCGCGCCGTTGATGGCGGTGGCGATTTTGTTCGGGCTGTACGCGTCGTCAACCTATGCGCTGATGAGTGAACTGCTGCCCACGCGCATTCGTTCCACCGGGATTGCGGTGGCCTATAACGTGCCGGTGGCGGTATTTGGCGGCAGCGCACCGTTGATTTCCACCTGGCTGATCAAGGTGACAGGCGACATTACCTCGCCGTGGTATTTCTACGTGGCGACCGGGGTGGTGTCGTTGCTGGCGTTGGTGGTGTTGCGCAAGGAGGATTTTGTCGCCAGCGGTCACTCCACGGCCGTGCCCGCCAGCGCTGCGCTGGCTTGAAGCACGAACACCCCGTAGGAGCGAGCTTGCCCGCGAAAAACTCATAGGCGCCGCGCTTATTCAGGCAGCACGCGTTATCGTTGACGCTTTTCGCGAGCAAGAACTAGGCGTCCCCCTCGCTCCTACAGGTACAGAGAATTGCCATGCCGGCCACCCGTTTGACCCTGATCTGCCACGCCATCACGCCCCTGCAAAAGCAGGGGCGTTTCTCTGATGACGAGTCCGTCACGATGGACTGGCAGGGCGCGGCCTTGTCCCTGGCCGGCCGCTACAAACAACAGGCACGCCTGCTGTGCGGCCCCGAGGCCAGAACCTGCCAGAGCGCTGGCTTGTTCGGCGATAACGCCCAGGTCGACCCCGCCTTACGCGACCTTGATGTCGGCGCATGGAAAGGCCAGCGCATCGGCCAACTCGACAGCGCAACCTTGAACACCTGGGCCACCGACAGCGCCAGTGCAGTCCACGGCGGCGAGTCGGTGGGTCAGTTGTGCATTAGGGTTGGCCAATGGCTCAACTCCCTCGAAACCCACCCCGGCCATGTCATCGCCGTGACCCACCCGTTCGTCATCCGCGCGGCGATGCTGTCCGTCATGCAGTTGCCGAGCGCGATGTTCTACCGGATCGACGTCGAGCCATTGTCCGCCACCGAGCTACGCTTCAACGGCGTGTGGCGCCTGCGCCTGGAAACTTCCGCCTGATTCCCGGAACATGGCAAAATCAACGCCCCGCACTGAGAGCACCCCATGAAACGCATCCTGATCATCGGCATTGGCGCCGGCAACCCTGACTACATCACGATGCAGGCCGTGAAGGCGCTGAACCGTACCAACGTGTTCTTCCTGATGGACAAGGGCCAGAGCAAGGACAAGCTGATCGACCTGCGCCGGGAAATCTGCGACACCTACATCACCGAACCCGGCTACCGTTTTGTCGAGGCCGATTGCCCGGAGCGGGTGCGTGGTGAAATCGACTACACCACCGCCGTGCAAGACCTCAACCGCGATAAGCAGCAGACCTTCGAACGCATGATCAACGAAGAAATGGCCGACGGCGAAGTCGGGGCGTTTTTGGCCTGGGGCGACCCGGCGCTGTACGACAGCACCATTCGTATCTTGCAGGCGATTCTTGCCAGCGGTCGCTGTGTGTTCGAGTTTGAAGTGATCCCCGGTATCACCAGCGTGCAGGCCCTGGCGGCGCAGCATAAGGTGCCGCTCAACCGTATCGGCAAGTCCATCGAAATCACCACTGGGCGACGGCTGGCGGCGGGACAGGCGAGTGATGCCGATACCCTGGTGGTGATGCTCGACGCCGAAGATTCCTACCGCAGCGTAGCGGATCAGGACCTGGATATTTACTGGGGCGCCTACCTGGGCACGCCGGACGAGATCCTGATCAGCGGTAAAGTGGCGCACGTGGCAGAAGAGATCGAACGGGTACGCAAGGCGGCGCGCCTGGAAAACGGCTGGATCATGGACACCTATTTGCTGCGCAAACCCTGAGGTAAACCCGATGCTCAAACAGCTTGCCCTCGCCTTGGCCCTGGTGGCCGGCGCCGCTCATGCCGACACCGGCTTGCACACCGACTTGCCGTTGTCCTACCTGGAGCAGACCCAGGGCGACGCACGCAACCAGCCGTTGGTGATCTTCCTGCATGGGTTTGGCAGCAACGAGGAAGATTTGTTTGGCATCAAGGACGCGTTGCCATCTACCTGGACCTACCTGTCAGTACGTGCGCCGCTGCCGGTAGAGCCGCAGGGTTATCGTTGGTTTACCAAGACCGATGAGCCTGAGTACAACGGCGAGACCGATGAATTGTTCAGCAGCGCCCGGCTGATCAAGGACTTTGTGCTCAAGGCCACCGCCAAGTACCACACCCAAAGTGATCGGGTGTTCCTGGTGGGGTTCAGCCAGGGCGCGATCATGTCTTACGAGGTGGCCTTGCGTGAACCCGAGTGGGTGCGCGGTATCGCCGCACTCAGTGGCAGCGTGCTACCGGGGCTCAGGTCTGCGCTGAAACCGGATGCGTCCATGGGCAAGCTGGCGATCTTTATCGGCCATGGCACCTTGGACCAGGCGCTGCCCTTCAGCTCGGCCACGCAGGCGAACAAGGTGCTGACAGGGTTGGGGCTCAAGCCGGAGTTTCATGAGTACCCGGGGATGAATCACACCATCAGCGAAGCGGAAATCCAGGACTTAAAAGCCTGGCTTGAGAAAAGCCTGAAGTGAAATGCGCTTGAAAATGTGGGAGCTGGCTTGCCTGCGATAGCGGTGGCTCAGTAAAAGAGTGAGTGACTGACACACCGCTATCGCGGGCAAGCCCGCTCCCACATGGGTTTTGTGTTGGCTGTAAAGAGGAGGGTCATTTGCCGCCTGTAATCTGCTTCACCAACTGCGCATGCCCCTTCACATCATCCGCCCGGGAAATGGCCTGAATCACCAGCAAATGGTTGCCCGAACCACCCAGGAATGTGGAGTTCAAGGTCTTGCCACCACCTTGGGTGGCGCTGCTGTCCACTTGGCGCAGGCCCAGGCCCTTGTAGGTGAGTTTCTTCTCGCCCAGTTTCTTGAAGTCAGGCAGGGCAGCGCTCTGGTCCTTGACGAAATCGGCCACGGCGCCGTCTAGGAACTGCGGGTCGTTATCCTGGATAGTTGCCCCATCGTTGCGCACGGTTTCGGCGACGATCACCACACTTTTCGTCGTCGAGTTGGCGTACAGGGTGCCTTGGGTGTCAGCGGTGCCGTCTTGCGCCGTGCCGGAGGGCAGGGTGTCGGCGCTGTAGGCCTTGGGCAGTTTGAAGGTGAACTTGCCACCCAAGGTGGAGATGGTCTGGGTGGTGGGCTTGGCAGCAGCGAATACGCTGCCGGCGGTGAGCGCGAGGGCCAGCAGCATTGCGGTCTTGGTGAACGTGGCCATGAAGCACTCCGGGGATGAACGAAATTGCGGCGTATTCTGTCAGAAAATTCGCAATCTCGTTCATCGGCCCCGTCACACTTTGTCGGAAGACTCTTCCTCAAGCCTGTCCATTTCAAACAGGCGCGCCAGTTCCGCACGGGCTTCCTGGGCGGTTTGCATGACCTTGGCCGCGTCGTCGTACACCGCGTGTTGGGCGGCGAGTACCTGCTGGTCGTGGGTCTTGAAGCGGTTGATGCGCGCATCGGCCTGGGCCTGGCTCAAACCGAGGCCGACCAGGGTACGGCGGCTCATTTCCAGGCTGGAGTAGAAGGTTTCACGCACCGGTGAAGCGTCCAGGTCCACCAGGCGGTGTACGTGCTGGCGGTTGCGCGCACGGGCGATGATCTTCATGTGCGGGTAGAGGTTGCGCACCAACTCGGCGGTCTTGATGTTGATCTCTGGGTCGTCCATGGCGATCACGAAGAATTCCGCCTGATCGACTTTGGCCGCGTGGAGGATTTCCGGGCGCTGGGGGTCGCCGTAGAACACCGGCATACCGCCGAAACTGCGGGTCAGCTCGATGGTTTCCACCGAGGTGTCGAGGGCGATGAACGAGATGTTCTGCGCGCGCAGGATGCGCGCCACGATCTGGCCCATACGGCCCATGCCGGCGATGACCACGCGGGGCGCATCGCTTTCGATGGCGCGGTATTCCTCGGGTACTTCCACCGGCTTGACCTTGGGCTTGAACAGCTTCGGGCACACCAGCAACAGCAGCGGGGTCACGGCCATGGACAGCGTGATGGTGAGCACCAGCACGTCGTACAACTGCGGTTCGAACAGGCCCTGGTCGCGGCCGATCTTGAACACCACAAAGGCGAACTCACCCCCCGCCGCCAGCACCACGCCCAGGCGTAAAGCGCTTTCGCGGTTGAGGTCGCCCACCATCCGCCCGACGGCGTACAGCAGCGGCAGCTTCAAGCCGATCAGCAGCAGGGTCAGGCCGATCACCACCAGCGGTGTGCTGAGCAGCAGACTGAGGTTGGCGCCCATGCCCACGCTGATAAAAAACAGGCCCAGCAGCAGACCCTTGAACGGCTCGATCTGGGACTCCAGTTCGTGGCGGTATTCCGAATCCGCCAGCAGCAGGCCGGCGAGGAAGGCCCCCAAGGCCATGGACACGCCCACCAACTCCATCAGCCAGGCGGTGCCGATCACCACCAGCAACGCGGTGGCGGTGGACACTTCGCGCAGGCCGGTCTTGGCGACAATGCGAAACACCGGGCGCAACAGGTAGCGCCCGCCGATGATCACCACGGCGATGCTGCCCAGGATCTGCAGCACATGTTGCAGGCCTTGGGCCTCGGTGGTCGGATGATCGCTGCCGGCCAGCAACGGCACCATGGCGATCAGCGGGATGGCGGCGATGTCCTGGAACAACAGGATGGCAAAGGCCAGGCGCCCGTGGGGTTGGTTGAGTTCCTTGCGTTCGGCCAGGCTTTGCAGGCCAAACGCCGTAGACGACAGCGCCAGGCCCAGGCCCAGCACGATGGCGCTGTTCCACGACTGGCCAAACAGCCATAGCGCGACCGCGCCCATCACCACGCCGGTGAGCAGGACCTGGGCCAGGCCGACGCCGAACACCGCCTTGCGCATCACCCACAAACGTTTGGGCGACAGCTCCAGGCCGATGATGAACAGCAACAGCACCACGCCCAGTTCAGAGAACTGCGCCACGCTTTGCGGGTTGCCGATCAGGCCGAGAACAGACGGGCCGATGATCACACCGGCAAACAGATAGCCCAGCACCGCGCCCAATTGCAGGCGCTTGGCCAGGGGCACGGTCAGCACGGCGGCGAACAGGAACACCACGGCTGCTTGTAACAGGTTGCCTTCATGGGGCATTACGAACTCCAGCATTTGCATCGGTCAACGGTAGGAGCGAGCTTGCTTGCGAAGAACGCAAGGGCACCGCGTTGTGTCTGGTTTGTCGCGTCATCGTTGAGGATTTTCGCGAGCAGGCTCGCTCCTACGGTGGGGAGGATAGGGCGCTATTAGAGCGCTTTTTCACATTTGGAAACTTGTATTTTTGACGCGACAGTCAATGGATGTTGGCGCTCATCCCATTCTTACACCGGTTTTACGAAAGTATTAATACCATTTAATTCAATGGCTTTCGCGCAGGTCTACTAACGTTTCGAAAAACTGAACCAGTAGTCACCACGGTCAGGTGTTTCGAATTCGATGCGTGTGGATCGTTGAAACAAGGCGTGCACGCAGTCACGGATGAAAGGCTTGGACCACAAGGAGTAGAACGTGGATAGAAGACTTGCGACTGCCGCTTTACCTCGTATTTCTGCGCTTTCTCTTGCGATCCGCCTGGGCGTGGCCGGGCTGGTGATGGGGCTGGCGAGCCCGGATGTGTTCGCCGCCTGTAGCCCGGCGAGTCCCACCGCTGGAGCGACGGTGACCTGTACGGGTGTGCCGACATTGCTGCTGATTCCCAACACCTTCAACAGCGCTGTCAACACCCTCACGGTCAACGTCACCGCCGGGACGAAGCTCAATACATTGGTGGGTGGTGTCGCGCTGAGCCTGACGGGCAACAACACGACATTGAACAACGCCGGCACCATTGACCCGGCAGTACTTGGGTTGGTTTCAGCCCTGAGCGGTGGTGTGGTGATCGGCAACTCGACAGCCAATGCGCTGAACATCACCAACGCGGCCACCGGCGTTATTAACGGTACCGGCGCGCTGCTTGGGTTGAACCTGGCCTCGCTGGGCGGCATGGCACTCAATGCCACCAACGGCGTAGGCGGCACCACCACGATTGTCAACGACGGCACCATTGGTTCGTCTTTCTTGCTCGGCCTTTCGCTGCTTTCCTCCGACACCCCGGTGGTGGCGGTACAGGGTGGCGGGCAGGTCAATATGACGAATAACGGCACCCTGACCGGGCGCGTGGCGTTCGAGAGCTCCACTACAGGGAACACGTTCCGCAACACCGGCACTATCTCTGGCGGTGTGTCGATGGGGGCCGCCAGTACCAACACCTTTACGGCAGTCACGGGCTCGCAAGTGACCAACGGCGGCGGCCTCGGCTTAAGCCTTGGCGGACTGATCGGCGTGAACCTGACGTTCGCCCCCACCGGCCAGGTGGACGGCGGCGCAGGCGGCAGCAACTCGCTGATCCTTGAAAACACGACGGGCGTCGGTGGTGGCAGTACAGGCACCGGCACGGCTTCAAGCGCCAACTATGTCAACTTCAACAACCTGGCCATCAATAGTGGCACCTGGACGTTGCAGGGGCCGTTGGTCAGCGGCAGCACTACGCTCAATGGCGGTGTGGCGCAATTCAATAACAACGCGACATTTGGCAGCGGTGTGCTCACGTCCAACGGCGGCGCTATCGAGGCCACCGGCAACGGCCTGACACTGGCCAACCTGATGACCCTGGGTACCGGTGGTTTAACGGTACAGGGCGCCTCGACCGGGTTGACCCTGAGTGGTGTGATCTCGGGCGCCGCGGGTGTGAGCAAAGCGGGTACCGGCGAATTGATCCTCAGTGGCACCAACACCTTCCAGGGTGGTACCACCTTGAACGCCGGCACGCTTACATTGGGCAATGCCGCGGCGCTAGGTACCGGTGCCTTGACCGTTGCGGGTGCGAGTACGTTGCAGAGCAATGCAGCCTTGACCACCAGCAATGCAATCGCCTTGAACGCCAATCTGACCGTGGACGGCGTGAACCCGCTGACCCTTGGCGGGGTTGTCAGCGGTGGTTCCGGGTTGATCAAGGAGGGCGTATCGAGCCTGGCGCTTACGGGCAACAATACTTACACCGGCGCCACGGCCCTCAACGCCGGTTCGCTGGTGGTGGGCTCCAATACTGCGCTCGGCGCCAGTGTGTTGAACGCCTCGGCGGGTACCACGTTGGATGCCAGTGCAGCAGTGAGCCTGGGCAATAACCTCAACCTGGGCGGTAACCTGACCCTTGGCGGCAGCAACGCGCTGACCCTTGGCGGTGTGGTGGCGGGCCTTGGTGGGTTGATCAAGAACGGCCCGGCGGATCTGCTCCTCAATCAAGCGAACACTTACCTGGGCAACACGGCACTCAACAGCGGCAAGCTGGTGATTGGCGCTACCGGTGCCTTGGGTGCGGGTACGTTGAATGCAGCTGCAGGCACGACCCTGGACGCCAGCACCAGTGCCACGCTGACTAACGCGATCAACCTGGCCGGTAACCTTGGAATCGGTGGCAGCGCCAACCTGACCCTGGGCGGCACAGTCAACGGTGCAGGCAGCCTGACCAAGAACGGCACAGCCGGCCTGACACTGAGCGGCAGCAATAACTTCCTGGGTGGCACCACGCTGAATGCCGGCACGCTGACCGTCGGCAGCAACACGGCGCTTGGCCTGGGCAACTTGACCGTCGGCGGCGCCGCAACCCTGGACAGCACCTCGGCGGTGGCGTTGGGCAATGGTATTGCCCTCAACGCCGGGCTGACCGTCGGCGGCACCAATGGGCTGACCCTGGGCGGTGTGGTCAGCGGCGCGGGTGCGCTGATCAAGGATGGCCTGGCCAACCTGATCCTTAACGGCACCAACACGTTCACCGGTGGCACCAGCCTCAACGCCGGTACGTTGACCTTGGGCACGGCAGGCGCATTGGGCGCAGGCCCCTTGACGGTCGGCGGTGCGGCAACCCTGGATAACAGTGCGGCCCTTACCCTGGGCAACGGGATTGCCTTGAATGGCGACCTGACGCTCGCGGGCAACAATGACCTGAACCTCAGCGGCGTGCTCAGCGGCGCCAGTGCGCTGATCAAAAATGGCTTGGCTGACCTGACCTTGAGCGGCAACAACACGTTTACCGGGCCATTGAATATTGTCTCCGGCAGCGTCACCACCGGCAGCGCCGGTGCATTGGGCAACACCTCTGGCGTCAATGTCAGCACCGGCGCCGCACTGAACCTGGGCGTCGATTCCAGCCTGGCCGGCCTCAGCGGTGCGGGTGGCGTGGCAGTCGGCGGCGGTTTGAATCTCACCGTGGGAGGGGTGAACACCAGCAGTACTTTTGACGGTGACCTCAGCGGCGCGGGCAGCTTGATTAAAGTGGGTACCGGCACGCTCACGCTCAACGGAATCAATGGCATCACCGGTAACACGGCGATCAACGCGGGCACTCTGGATGTCGATGGTTCTCTGGGCAGCGCGTCGGTCAACGTGAATACCGGCGGCACCCTCACCGGCAGTGGCTCGCTATTGGGTACGGCGAATATCAACAACGGCGGGCACCTGGCGCTGGGCAGTGGCACGACCTTGTCGGCCGCTGGCCTGAACATGAGTGCCGGGGCCAGTCTGGATGTGGCGCTTGGCGCACCGTCGCTGACCTCGCTGATGAATGTCGGTGGCAACGTGAATCTGGCCGGCGACCTTAATGTGAGCGATGCCGGTGGCTTTGGCGCTGGCGTGTATCGCTTGATCAACTACACCGGCGGCTTGACCGGTGCATTGAACGTCAACACGGTGCCGCTGGGTTATGGCCTGGGTGATCTGCTGATACAGACCTCAGTGGGCAGCCAGGTCAACCTGGTGGTAGCGGCGCCGAATATTCGTTTCTGGGACGGCAGCAACATCCTCGCCAACGGCACTGTTGACGGTGGCAACGGCACCTGGACAGCGGGGGGCACCAACTGGACCTCGGCCGACGGCCTTTCCAACCAGACCTGGGGCGGTGGCTTTGCGGTGTTCCAAGGTGCTGCAGGCACTGTCAGCGTGGATGGCGTACAAACCATCACCGGTCTGCAATTCGTCACCGATGGCTACAGCCTGGTCAATGGCACCGGTGGGCAGTTGAGCACCGGCAGCGGCAACTTCGCGGTGCGCGTCGACCCACTGGCGACTGCCACCCTCGGCGTCGATATCACCGGCGCGGGCGTGCTGAACAAACTCGATACCGGCACGCTGGTGCTCAATGGCGCCAACAGCTACACCGGCGGCACCTTGCTCAATGGCGGCACGTTGGTGGTCGGCAGCAACACCGCGCTGGGCACTGGCACGCTGACCGCTGCGGCGGGCACCACCCTGGACAGCAACGTCTCCGTAACCCTGGGCAATAATGCCGTACTCAACGGCAGCCTGACGGTCGGCGGCAGCAACGCATTGGCGCTCAATGGCGCCATCAGCGGCACCGGTGGCCTGGCCAAGAATGGCACGGCAGGCCTGTCACTCGGCGGCACCAATACCTTCCTGGGTCCCGTGGCCTTGAACGCAGGCGGGCTGATCCTGGCCAGCAATACGGCGCTGGGCGCGGGCGTGTTGAACGCCGCAGGCGGTACCACCTTGGACGCCAGCACGGCGGTCGCCACCACCAACGCGATCAATCTGGCGGGCAACCTGGGCATCGGCGGCACCGCTGACCTGACCCTCGGCGGCGCAATCAACGGTGCAGGCAGCCTGACCAAGGAGGGCACGGCCAATCTGATCCTCAGCGGCGCCAACGCCTACCTGGGTGGCACCACCCTGAACGCCGGTACGCTGACCTTGGGCAGCGCCACCGCCCTTGGCCTGGGCAACCTCACCGTTGGCGGCGCGGCGACCCTGGATAACACGGCAGCGCTGAGTGTGGGCAATGGCGTCGTGCTTGACGCCAACCTCGCCGTCACCGGCAGCAACGACCTGACCCTGGGTGGCCTGGTCACCGGCACGGCTGGCCTGAGCAAAGACGGCGCGGCCAACCTGACCCTCAATGGCGTCAACACCTTCCAAGGCGGCACCAGCCTCAACGCCGGCACGCTGACCCTGGGCACGGCAGCAGCCCTGGGTACCGGCGCCTTGAACGTAAACGGTGCAGCTACTCTGGCCAACAGCACACCGCTGGTATTGGCCAATGCGGTCAACCTCAACGCTGGGCTGACCGTGGGCGGTCTCAACAACAACCTGACCCTGGCCGGCGTGCTGGCCGGCAGCGGCAGCCTGGTCAAAACCGGCACGGCGGATGTGAGCCTGACCGGCACTAACACCTTCAACGGCCTGTTCGATGTGCAATCGGGCAGCCTCACCACGCTGGGCAACGGAGCACTGGGTGTCGGCGCCGGGGTCAACCTGGCGAGCGGTACTGCCCTGAACCTGGGCGGCAGCGCCAGCCTGGGCGCCCTCACGGGTACCGGGCTTGCAACCGTAGGGGCCGGCAGCACCTTGAGCGTCGGCAACAATAATCTGGACAGCACCTTCAACGGCGTCGTGGCAGGCCTCGGCAACCTGGCCAAAGACGGCACAGGCGCCTTGACCCTCGGTGGCCTCAGCGTGGTGACCGGGGACGCCCAGGTCAACGCCGGCAGCTTGCTCGTCAATGGTTCCCTGGCCAGCGCCAACGTGGCGGTGGGCAGTGGTGCCACCCTCGGTGGTACCGGTACTTTGTTGGGCAACGTGAGCATCGCCGACGGCGGCCACCTGGCCGTCAATTCCGGCGCGACCCTGACCACCGGTTCGCTGCTGCTCAATGCCAACTCCAACCTGGATGCGGGCCTCGGCGCGCCCGCGACGGGCGGCACCGCGCTGGTGCAGGTCAACGGCAACCTGACCCTGGACGGCACCCTCAACGTCACCGATATCGGCGGCTTCGGTGCGGGTATCTACCGCCTGATCGACTACACCGGCGGCCTGACCAACAACGGCCTGCTGCTGGGCAGCCTGCCGGTGAACATCCCGGCCAGCGACCTGGACCTGCAAACCGCGATCGGCAACCAGATCAACCTGCTGGTCAACGGCAGCACCAACGTGCAGTTCTGGGACGGCAGCCAAACCACGGGCAATGGCACCATCGAAGGCGGCAGCGGCACCTGGAGTGCAGGCGGCAGCCAATGGACCGGCGTCAATGGTGCATTCAATACAGCCTGGACGCCCAACAGCTTTGCCGTGTTCCAAGGCACGGCGGGCACCGTCACGGTTGACGGCGCGCAAGCCATCACTGGTTTGCAGTTCGTCACCGATGGCTACAACCTGGCCGGCGGGGCAGCGGGCGCCCTGACCCTGTTCAATGGCGTGGGCGGCAACACCGCCGTACGTGTCGATCCAGGCGTCACTGCCACCTTGGGCGTGGCGCTTAACGGCGGCGGCACCCTGGCCAAGCTCGACACCGGCACCCTGGTGCTCAACGGCGCCAACAGCTACACCGGCGGCACTGCCCTGGATGGCGGCACCCTGGTGGTCGGCAATAACAGTGCCCTGGGCAGCGGCCTCTTGACCACCGCCAACGGCACCACCCTGGACAGCAACACCGCGGTCAGCCTGGCCAATGCACTCAACGTCAACGGCAGCCTCACCCTCGGCGGCAGCAATGCCCTGACCCTGGCCGGCACGGTGGCGGGCACGGGCAGCCTGATCAAGAATGGCATCGCCAACCTGACCCTCAGTGGCAACAACACCTATGCTGGCCCAACCGCACTCAACGCAGGCGGCCTGATCCTGGCCTCCAATTCGGCCCTGGGCAGTGGTGCCCTGAACGCGGCCGCCGGCACCACCCTCGACAGCAGCACGGCGGTCGCCCTGGCCAACACGGTGAATCTGGCCGGCAACCTGGGCATTCTGGGCACCGCCGACCTGAGCCTGAACGGCTTGGTCAGCGGTAGCGGTGGGCTGACCAAAACCGGTGCGGGCAACCTGACGCTCAACGGTGCCAATGCCTACCTGGGTGGCACGCAATTGAATGCCGGTTCCTTGACCCTAGGCAATGCGTCAGCCCTGGGCAGCGGTGCCTTGGCGGTCAATGGGGCAACCACCCTGGACACCAACACGGCGTTGGCCCTGGCCAATAACACCAGCCTGAACGCCGCGCTCACCGTCGGCGGCAGCAACGATCTGAGCCTCAACGGTGTAGTGGACGGCAGTGGTTCGTTGACCAAGGCCGGTGGCGCCAACCTGACCCTCAACGGCACCAATACCTACAGCGGCGGCACGGCCCTCAATGCCGGCACGCTGACCGTCGGCAGCACCACGGCCCTGGGCTCGGGCGCATTGACCGTCGGCGGTACGGCGACCCTGGCCAACAGCACGCCGTTGGTGTTGGCCAATGCGGTCAACCTCAATGGCGACCTCACTGTCGCAGGCAGCAACAACCTGACCCTGGCCGGTGTACTCGCTGGCAATGCAGCGCTGATCAAGAATGGCGCGGCGGACCTGCTGCTGACCGGCAACAACAGCTTCAGCGGCCCACTGACCGTGGCGGCGGGCAGCGTGACCACGACGGGTAATGGTGCGCTAGGCACCACCTCCGGCGTCACTGTCGGCAGCGGCGCCAGCCTCAACCTGGGTGGCAACGCCAACCTCAACAGCCTGGCCGGCAACGGCGTGGTACAGGTGGCTGGCGGCAACACGCTGGCGGTGGGTGGCAGCAACCTGGATAACAGCTTTGGCGGTGCGCTCAACGGTGCCGGCAACCTGGATAAAAACGGCAGCGGGGTGCTCAACCTGAGCGGCACCAATGCCATCAGCGGCGCGGCCAACGTCAACGGCGGCACCTTGAATGTCACCGGTTCACTGGCCAGCGGCACAGTGGCGGTGAACAGCGGCGCAACCCTGGCCGGCAGCGGCTCATTGGCCGGCGCGGTGACCGTGGCCGACGGTGGGCACATCGGCTTGGCCACCGGCAGCACGCTGTCGGTGGGCTCGTTGGTGCTGGGTGGCAACTCGAACCTGGATGTCGGTCTCGGCACTCCGGTGCTGGGTGGCGGCACAGGCCTGCTGAATGTCGGCGGCAATCTGACCCTGGACGGCAACCTCAATGTCACTGATATCGGCGGCTTTGGCAGCGGCGTCTACAACCTTATCAACTACACCGGGGCCTTGACCGATAACGGCCTGGCTCTTGGCACACTGCCAGGCAGCGTGGTGCCGGGCGACCTGCAAGTGCAGACCGCGATCACCAACAAGGTCAACCTGCTGGTGACTGCGCCCAACACCACCGTGCAGTTCTGGGATGGCAACAGCCTGATCGGCAACGGTGCGATTGACGGCGGCAACGGCACCTGGAACGCCGGCAATACCAACTGGACCAATGTCGACGGCACCCTTAACCAAGGCTGGGCCAACAGCTTCGCGGTGTTCCAAGGCGTGGCGGGCAACGTGACGGTGGACGGTACGCAAAACATCACCGGCATGCAGTTCGTCACTGATGGCTACACCCTGGGCTCCGGCACGGCGGGCGTGCTCAACCTGGTCAATGGCGGCACCGGCAACACCGCGGTACGCGTCGACCCCAACGCCACCGCGACCCTGGGCGTGACCCTCAACGGCGCTGGCACCCTGGCCAAGCTCGACAGCGGCACCCTGGTACTCAACGGCAATAATGGCTACACCGGCGGTACCGCGCTCAATGGCGGCACCCTGGTGGTGGGTAATAACAGTGCCCTGGGCACAGGCGCTCTGACGGCGGCCGGTGGTACTACCCTGGACAGCAACGCGGCGGTCAGCCTGGCCAATGCGGCCGTGCTCAACGGTGCCTTGGCGGTGGCAGGCAGCAACGCGCTGACCCTTGATGGGGTTGTCAGCGGCAGCGGCAGCCTGGTGAAAAACGGTGCGGCAGCGCTGACACTCAATGGCGTCAACAGCTACAGCGGCGGCACTGGCCTGAACGCCGGTCAATTGATCCTTGGCAATAATGCTGCCCTGGGCAGTGGTGCCTTGACGGTCGGCGGCGCGGCGCAACTGGATGGCAGCACCGACCTGCAACTGGCCAATACCCTCAACCTGGGTGGCGCGCTGACCCTGGCCGGCAGCCACGACCTGGCCCTCAACGGCGTGGCCAGCGGCAGCGGCGGCCTGGTGAAAAATGGCAACGGCGACTTGTTGCTGACCGCGGCCAACACCTACAGCGGCGGTACCACGCTCAACGGCGGCAGCACTACGGGCAACACCACCAGCCTGCAAGGCGCTATCGCCAACAACGCGGCGTTGACCTTTGAGCAAGCCATCGACGGCACCTACACCGGCAACCTCACCGGTACCGGTGTGTTGAACAAAACCGGCACCGGCGCGTTGTTGCTCAGCGGCAACAACACCTTTACCGGCAACACCAACGTCAACACCGGCAGCCTGCTGGTCAACGGCACCTTGAACAGCGCCGCAGTGCAAGTCGCCAGCGGCGCGACCCTCGGCGGCAGCGGTACCCTGGGCGGTGCGGTGAACATGGCTGACGGCTCGGTGCTCCAGGCCGGTGCCGCGACGCCGCTGTCGGTGGGTTCGCTGGCCTTGTCATCGGGCACCACCCTGGACTTCGCCCTCGGTGCGCCGGGTGCCTCCAGTACAGCGGTGAACGTGGCGGGCAACCTGACCCTGGACGGCACCCTCAACGTCAGCGATACCGGCGGCTTCGGTGTCGGCGTGTACCAGCTGTTCCGCTACGGCGGCAGCTTGACCGATAACGGCCTCACCTTTGGCACCTTGCCGGTGGCACTGGGTAACCTGAGCCTGCAAACGGCGCTGGCCAACCAGCTCAACCTGGTGGTGCAAACCACCCCAGGGCAGATCCAGTTCTGGAACGGCGGCACCACCAACCCCGATGGCAGCATCACCGGCGGCAGTGGTACCTGGGGCCCAGGCACCAACTGGACCGACCCCACCGGCACTCAAGGGCAGGCGTCCACCAATCAGTTCGCGGTATTTGGCGGGCAGGGCGGCACCGTGACCGTAGTTGGCAACCAAGGCTTCACTGGACTGCAAGTGCTGGACGCCGGCTACACGCTGGTCGCCGGCGCAGGCGGTAGCTTGAGCCCGACCAATGCGGCCGATGGCAGCCTGGCGCCAGTGCGCGTCAATTCCGGCGTGACCGCTCAGATTGATGCACCGCTGGTGGGAACCGGCGGCATCAACAAGCTGGATGCGGGCACCTTGCTGCTGACTGGCGCCAATACCTACACCGGCGGCACCACCGTCAGTGGCGGTACGCTGGCGGGCACCACCACCAGCCTGCGTGGCAGGATCCTCAACAACGCGCGGTTGTTGTTTACCCAGCGCACCAATGGCCAGTTCAGCGGCACCTTGAGCGGCACCGGTGCGCTGATCAAGCAAGGCGCAGGCGCGCTGTTGCTGACCGGCAACCAGCCGTTCAGTGGCACCGTGGCGGTGGAAGAGGGCGTGTTGCAAGTGGGTAACGCGGCCAACCCAGGCGCGGTGCTTGGCGGCCAAGTCACTGTGGCCAACGGTGCGGGGCTGACCGGTAACGGCAGTGTCGGTTCGCTGGTCAACAACGGCTCGGTGACGCCCGACGGTGGCAAGCTGACCGTTGCCGGCAACTTCACCAACGCCAGCACCGGTGCGCTGAACCTGGTGATCACCCCATCCACCACCGGCTCCCTGGCCGTGGGCGGCACCGCGAACCTGGGCGGCACCTTGAATGTGGTCAACCTGGCACCCTATGCCGGCGCCACCACCTACACCCTGCTGACGGCGGGCGCGGTCAACGGCACCTTTGCCACCACCAACCTGGAGAACCTGGCATTCCTCACTACCGCGTTGAACTACAGCCCAACCCAAGTGGCCCTGGCGGTCAGCCGCAACGACGTCAGCTACGCCAGCGTGGCGGCCACCGGTAACCAGCGCGGCGTAGCGGCGGCGTTGGGCACAGGCACCGCAGTCGGTGGCGCAGCGGTGCAAAATGCACTGCTTAACGGTGATGCAGGGGCGGCACGTGCGGCCTTCGACAGCTTGTCCGGCGAAATCCACGCCAGCACCGCCAGCGCCATGCTTGAAGACTCGCGTTACGTGCGTGATGCGGTCAACGAGCGCCTGCGCCAACCCGGTTGCTACCGCGAGGACGACCCGCGCAATGCCCTGGCACCCAGCGAAAACCACCTGAGCAGCGCCGGTTGCCACGGCGAGATGGTCGGTTGGATGCGCGTGCTCGGCACCTGGGGCCACATGGGCGGTGACAGCAACAGCGCCAAGCTGGACCGCAACCTCAGCGGCTTCCTGCTCGGTACCGACAAGCAAGTGGACGACGCCTGGCGCGTGGGCGTGGCCGCCGGCTATACCCGCAGCGACCTGGACGCCAAGCGCCGCAACTCGAGCGCCGATGTGGACAGCTACCACCTGATGGCCTACACCGCCTACCAGCAAGAAGCCTTCGCCGCACGCATGGGCGTGGCGTACAGCTGGCATGACGTTGAAAGCAAACGCAACGTGGCCGTCGGTGGCGAAGGCCAACGCCTCAAAGCCGATTACAAGGCACGCAGTGCGCAGGTGTTCGGTGAAGTCGGCTACACGATTCAAACCCCTACCGTGGCCCTGGAACCGTTCGCCGGCCTGGCCTACGTCAACTATGACAGCGACACCATCAAGGAAAAAGGCGGCTCGGCAGCCCTGCGTGGCGATGCCGACCAGGACATCACCTACTCGACCTTGGGCGTGCGCATTGGCCAGACCATCACCCTGGGCAACGGCTCGAAAATCACCCCACGGGGCAGCATCGGCTGGCGCCATGCCTTCGGTGACACCAAGCCCGACGCCGACCTGAGCTTTATCAATGGCGGTGGCTCGTTCAGCACCCAGGGCGTGCCGATTGCCAAGGACAGCGCGGTGGTGGAAGCGGGCCTGGATTACCAGATCAGCCAGAACGGCAGACTGGGCCTGGGCTATTCCGGCCAACTCTCGCGCAACGACAAAGACCACGCCGTGACGGTGAGTTTCTCCCTCGGTTTCTGATCAAGGCCGAGTTTTCTTGAACCGCCCGCAAGGGCGGTTTTTTTTGCTGAAAGCTGGGCTTGCCCGAATACCCCGTGTAGAAGCGAGCGTGCTCCCACAGTTTGATTGGCGTGAGCTCAGAAACGGGTGCCGTCTTCGGTCGAGTACATCCACCGCAACAACGAATGCCGCCCGCTGATCCCCAACTTGATCGCCGCACGCTTGAGGTAGCTCTCGATGGTGTTGACCTTCAACGCCAGTTGTTCGGCCAACTCCGGCGCGGTGCGCCCGGCCAGCAGGCCTACGCACACTTGCAGTTCACGGTTGGACAGGGTCAGCCCCGATTGCACCAGGCGCTCCTGAATGCGTCGGTGCAAGGTGTCGATGCCCTGATGTTGGGGCACTGCGCACGGGCTGTCTGGGAGCGATGGCTGCAGCGCGGTGATGTGTTTTTCCACCATGGGCAGCAACAGCGCGGAGAAGTCTTGGAGCATGCTGCGTTCTTGCGCGGAAAAGCTGTCGGACGGGTGCGAGCGATACACCGACAGTACATAGCGCACATCGTCCTTGCGGCCCGTGAGGTGCAGTTGTGCGGCGAGTTGCTCGCTGCCCAGGGCCGCCACCGAATCGGTGTACACCGGGCTGATCTTGCGGCGGCCAAGGCCTTCGCGGCTGACGTGCAATTGGGTGATATGGGTGGCGTCCACTGCCAGTTGGGTGAGGATCAGGTCATGCAGCATGCGTGGAAAATGGCGGCTGCCGGTGCTGGCGATGACCTTGCCTATCTGTGGGAACAGGTGTGAGTTCATCAATTCGTCCATGAGTTTCGTGCAGGTGTTCGGTTTTATAGCGACGGGGGTTAAGAAGGTAACGAATGTGAATAACCTGCAGTGATAGTGCGTCCCGCTGCGGACATGCTAGTACAGGCTGGCTAAAGGAGGGGGATCCAATCTGCGAAAAAAAAAGCATTAAACATGTAGAACGGCAGTCGGATCCTTCCGACCGCCGCCCAGGCACCGCAAAACGCACGGCTTGAGGCGCTATTTCATCGCATAAACCGCTGTCGCGGCTGGCCGCAGGTTGGCACCGCTGCACTTGGCCAGGGCCTGTTGGATATCCGTCAGCAGGTCGGCAACGTCTTCAAGCCCCACCGACAAACGCACCAGGCCCTCGCTGATACCGTGCTGCGCAAGTTGCTCGGGGGTGTAGGTGGAGTGGGTCATGCTCGCCGGGTGTTGGGCCAGTGATTCGGCATCTCCCAGGCTGACCGCACGGGTGAACAGTTGCAGTGCGTTCATAAAGCGCCGGCCCGTCTCGATCCCACCCTTGAGTTCAAAGGCAATCATGCCGCCGGGCAGTTTCATTTGCCGGGTCGCCAGTTCGTACTGGGGGAAGGAACGCAGCCCGGGGTAGATCACACTCTCCACGGCCGGGTGCGCCTGCAAGGCTTCGGCCAGCGCCTGGGCATTGCTGCAATGACGGTCCATGCGCAGGGCCAGGGTCTTGAGGCCGCGCATCAGCAACGACGCGTCCTGGGGTGACATCACTGCGCCGGTCAGGTCCTTGAGCCCTTGCAGGCGGATGCGCTGTGCCAGCGCCTGGTTGCTCACCGCAACACCTGCGGTGATGTCGCCGTGGCCGCTGAGGTATTTGGTGGCCGAGTGCACCACCACATCGGCACCCAGTTCCAGGGGGCGTTGCAGATAGGGCGTGCAATAAGTGTTATCGACCACCACGGTGACATTCGGCTGTTGATGGGCCAACTCGGCCACGGCGGCGATGTCGATCAGGCGCAGGTTGGGGTTGGCCGGCGTCTCGCAGTAGAGCATGCGCGTGGCCGGGGAGAATGCTGCTTGCAGGGCGGCCAGGTCGGTCAGGTCGACATGCCGCACCTTGATACCGAATTCGCCCAGGCCATGGTGCAACAGGGCGAAGGTACAGCCATAGAGGGTCTGGCTGACGATTATCTCGTCGCCCGGGCGCAACAGGGTCCAGAACGTTGCGGCAATCGCGCCCATGCCGGAGCTGAATGCTACGGCGGCCTCGCCGTTTTCCAGGCTGGCCATGCGTGACTCCAGCAGGGCCAGGGTGGGGTTGGAAATGCGCGTATAGAAGTGGCCGCTGGCTTCGCCGGCAAAGCAGGCGGCGCCGTATTCGACGGTGGGGAAGGCGAAGGTGGCAGACAAGTAGATGGGCGGAACGAGGGCGCCGTGATGGTCAACAGGGTCATAGCCATGGTGAATGGCACGGGTGCAAAAGCCGAAGCTGGTGTGTTGAGTGTGCATGTCGGGCGCTCCTTATTTCCTACAATGCTATGCTCATAACCACAGATGAACTTTGCGAAAAAGCCTGCAAAAACCCGCGTTTGTGGATCAAACATCGATAAAAATAATGATTAGAGGCACGTTATGCCCATCAAGCTGGACCGTACGGACAAAGCCCTTTTAAACGCGTTGCAAGGCAACGCCCGCCTGACCGTGGCCGAGTTGGCAGAGCGGGTGGCCCTCACCACCTCACCGTGCTGGCGCCGGGTGCGCACCCTGGAGGAGAGCGGGGTGATCAGTGGCTACCAGGCGATCCTTTCTCCCAAGGCGCTGGGTTATGGGGTGACCGCGTTTGTCAGCATCATGATGGAAAGCCACACCCAGGAAATCGCCCGCGCGTTCGAGCAGCGCCTGTTGGCGATTCCGGAGATTGTGGCGTGCCATAACGTCTCGGGGCGCTATGACTTTTTGCTGGAAGTGGTGGCCAAAGACCTGGAATCGTTTGGCGAGTTTGCCCGCGAGGTTTTGCAGACGTTGCCCTGTGTCAAGGAGATCTATTCGAGCTTTTCCTACAAGTCGGTGCGGCCGTTGCGGGTGATTCCGTTGCCGGGTTGACGGGAGGCTTACGGCGCGAGCCGATGCGTATCCACCTGACGCCCCGCGATCCAACTGTGGGAGCTGGCTTGCCTGCGATGGCGGCCTGCCAGCCGACACCTATCTACCTGACGCCCCGCGATCAATTTGTGGGAGCTGGCTTGCCTGCGAAGGCGGCCTGACAGCCGACGCAGTTATACCGAGTACATATCCATTCCTGCGGTAACGGCCACCTAGGGGTCCGCCCTTACGGCGGGTCACTTTGGAAAAGCCCCAAAGTAACCAAAGGGCTCTTGCCCCACCACTCGGCACCTCGCTTAGGCTCGGTGTGCCCGTAATCCGCCAGTGATTTGGGGGGCCGCCGCCACGCGC